>CAYVOE010000464.1:0-4176 GCA_964452795.1 uncultured Nitrospiraceae bacterium | reverse complement strand
CCCCGCGGCGGATCCGGACGTGATCGCGCATGGTGTAGGCGTCGAGCAGGGCTTGGGTGGGGTGCTCGTGCGCCCCGTCGCCCGCGTTGATGATGTGAGACCCGTGCTCGACCGCCAGCATGTGGGCCGCGCCGGCCATGCTGTGGCGAATCACCACGATGTCGCTGTGCATGGCCTCGATGTTGGCCAGCGTGTCGTGGAGGGTCTCGCCTTTGACGCTGCTCGAGGTCGACGCCGCCACGGTGATGGTGTCCGCGCTGAGCCGCTTGGCCGCCAGCTCGAAGGACGTGCGGGTCCGGGTGCTGGGCTCGAAAAACCAGTTCACCACCAGTCGCCCCTGCAGCAAAGGCACCTTCCGGATCCCGCTCTCGCGGGCCGACACCGCCAGGAACTGAGGCGCCGTGTCGAGGATCAGTTCGATCTCGCCCCGGGAAAGGTCTTCGAGCCCCACCAGGTCTTTGCGGGTCCAGACCGTACTGCCTGCCTCCGCCATGGCTTGCTACTTGCCTCCCTCTTCCGCTTCGCCTATGTGGCGTTCGAGCAGCACCACGTCTTCTCCGTCGCGCTCTTTCAGCCGCACCGAAACATGATCCCGGGGCCGGGTGGCCACCGTCCATCCGCAGTAGTCGGGTTGAATGGGCAGTTCGCGAAGCCCCCGATCCACCAGGCAGGCCAGTTGGATGCGCTGGGGCCGCCCGTAGTCCATGATCTCGTCGAGGGCCGCGCGCACCGTGCGTCCGGCGGAGATCACGTCGTCCACCAGGACCACGGTGAGGCCGTCGACGGAGAAATCGAAATGGGTCTGGCCACCGCCGAGCTTTTCGGGCACCCGCCCGGCCCGCAGGTCGTCCCGGTACAGCGTGGTGCCCAGGGAGCCCACCGGAGGCCGCCGGCCCGTCATTTCCGCCAGCGCATCCGCCAGCCGATCGGCCAGGGGGCGTCCCCGGCTGAGGATGCCCAGGAGGGCCAGGGAATCGGTGTCCACGTTGTTCGCGATCTGCTGGGCCATGTGATGGATCGCGGCCGCCATGGCCTCCGCGTCCATGACCACCGTCGTCTCGTATCCGGGGGGGCCTGTATTCGCCATCGAAAACCCCTATACACAAAAACGCCCTTCTCACGGCATGTGAGAAGGGGCTCTATCCGATTTCGCGCATTTTATGTCTGCCCGACCACGGCGCATTTCGCGCGATTGTAACAGCGCCCCCGGATGCAGTCAAACGGCGGGTCCGCCGCCGCTGGCGTCCCGCCGCGGTCGGTGGTAAAGTGGGGCGCGAAGTGGTGGTTCTCGGCACGGCCCCGAAGCCGCGGGGTTTCCCCTTCCCGGGAGGGCTATGGATACTGCAATGTCTCTACGAAGCGTGGGGTGTGGACTGGCCGTGGCCTGCCTGTTCTTCAACGTGGCAACGGGCGATCCCGGCAATAATACCTTCTCTGAACTGCCTTCCTCCGAGATCCTCGATGGTTGGGATTCCGCATCGCCGGGCGTTCGGCAGGCCCTGCGGAAAGCCCTGGACGACGACGCCGCGACGGCACGCCCCGCCCTGGTCGATGCCCTGGAGCGGGGTCCCCTGTCCCACAAGCTGCTGGCCTGCGAGGTCCTGGGAAGAGTCGCCGACCCCGCCGCGTGCGAGGCCCTGCGCAAGGCCCTGTGGGACCCCGAACCGAAGGTCCAGGCGAAGGCGCTGACGGCGCTGTCGCCGGGGCCGGGCGCGGCCGATGCCGTTCGGGCGAAGCTGGCCGAGGCACCCCGCGGCGCGGTGCTCAAGGCCGGCCTCGCCGCCCTGGGACGGCTGGGCTCTTCAGAGGACCTAGCCCTCCTGGCCACATACCTGGACGACCCCGACGAGGCCGTGCGCGTCAACGCCGCCGCCGCTCTGGCCCAATTGGGAGATGAGCGGGGCGAATCCGTTCTCTTGAACGCCCTCGAGAGTCCCGATCCGCAGGCCCGCCGCGAAGCCACCTACGCCCTGGGCTTCATCGACAGCGCCGAATCCGTCCGCCGGCTCGAAGCCATCGTGTTGGATCCGCAGGGACGCTGGCGCACCGAAGCGGAAATCGCCCTGGCCCTCCACGACCTGCGCTCGCTGCCGACGGAATCGGACCGGATCGGGTACCTGTCGGTCCTGGCCGCCGGCGACAACGAGGAACGGGCGGACTGGGCCCGAGCACGCCTGTCCGAACTCGGCGCGGCGCCGCCCGTCGAGCTGAAACACGCCCGGGCTGTTCACGGGGGCGGCGTGGGCGGCGACCCGGACCGGAATCTCACGGCCCACTCCTTCGTCGTCCTCGGCGACGGGTTCACGGAGGCGCAGCGGCGCGAGGTCGCCCTTGGGACGGTGGACGAAGACGACCGCGCCCAGCCCATCAACCATTTCTACAATCCCGTGACCGGGCAAAATACCATGCCTTTCGCACGAATCACCGCCCTTGGCCTCGCGGCCCGTCACCACAACCGGGCGGTCCAGCTCTGGTTCCGTGGCCGGCACTTCGGCAAGCGGGGCGCCTTTTACACCCTCGGCCGGTCGATCCACCTGCTTCAGGACATGACCTCGCCGGCCCACGTCCACGACGATCCCCACGTGCCCTTCATCGATTCCGACGATTTCGAGTTCTGGGGCGAAGTGAACTACCAGATTCCACCCGACGTGCTGGCCAACCTCGAGCCGTGGGAACCGGAGGGCGAAATCGTCCTGCCCGGCGGGGTGCGCGTGGATTCCGCCAGCCCGCCCGGCATGATCCAGCACATGGCCCTGTTCACCTATCGCCTGACGTCGTATCCCGCCGTCCTCGTCGAGGCTCCCGGCCCTCAGCCCGACTCCGAATTGAACCGGATGTTCCCCGACGGCCGTCTCTACTATCAGGACGGCGGAATCCTCGGCTCCCACTACTGGCAGATCGACGACGTGGGACCCTACGGCGGGCTCGGCAAGGATCGCTGGTGGCCCTGCGCCGGCGACTTCCAGATCGACTATCTCGGACCCGGCGGGACCCCGCGCATCGTAGGCGCCGTTTACATAGAGAACATCGGCGGTAACCACGACGACCTCGTTCCGGCGGTGTTTGAGCGCCCCCTCGCCCACCTGGCCGATCCCGCGGGACTGACCTTCCTGGAGATCTACGCGGCGGAACTATACCCGGAGAACGTCCGTTTCGGCGCCGCCTATCTCAAGGCCTTCCTCGACGCCACGGAGGAGCCGACCTTCGGCTGCACCCCGCCGCCCTCCGGAGCGACCCGCCGCGCCTCGGGCGATCCGTTGCTCCTCCTGGGGGTCGTCGCCGTGTTGCTGGTCGCGGGCCGTCGCCGCCGGTAAGGCGCGCAATATACGAGTCTCGCCCGGTGTTACTATCCCCGGCACAACAATGACCTGAGCAGCACCCGCGAACTCGGCCGGGCCCCCCCCGGCCCCGCCACAATCGGAAGCCCATCATGAACACCCTCCCCCAATTCTCCGAAGCCGCACCCGTCCTGCCCGAGGAATCCGCCCGGGCGGCGGGGCTCCGCTACGTCTCCGACGACATGCCCGGCATCCGGCGGCGGCGCTGCGGGAAAGGCTTTTCCTACGTCGACGCGCAGGGCCGGACCGTCCGGGATCTCCGGACCCTGGAACGCATCCGCGGCCTCGCCATCCCGCCCGCATGGACCGACGTCTGGATCTGTCCCGTCGACCACGGCCACATCCAGGCCACGGGCCGCGACGACAAGGGCCGCAAACAGTTCCGCTACCATCCCCGCTGGACCGAGACGCGGAACGCGACCAAGTTTCACCGCATGGCTCGGTTCGGCGAGCTGCTGCCCCGCATCCGCCGCCGCGTGGCGAAGGATCTCCGGCGCGACGGCATCCCCCGCGAAAAGGTCCTCGCCGTCGTCGTCCGGCTCCTCGAGGACACGCTTGTCCGCGTCGGCAACGACGAATACGCGCGCAAGAACCGGCACTACGGCCTCACCACCCTCCAGGACGACCACGTCGAGGTAAAAGGGGCTCGGGTTCGCTTCGAGTTCGTCGCCAAGAGCGGCAAAGAGCGCGCCATCGACCTGCACGACCCCCATCTCGCCCGAATCGTCAAGCAGTGCCGGGACGTGCCGGGCGAGGCCCTCTTCCAGTACTGCGACGACGACAACGCCTGCCGCGCCGTCACCTCGTCCGACGTCAACGCCTACCTGCGTGCGATCAC
>CAYVOE010000463.1:0-4201 GCA_964452795.1 uncultured Nitrospiraceae bacterium | reverse complement strand
ACATCACGCTGCCCAGGGTGGCCGCCTCGTACCGAAACAACTCGGGATGGAAGGCGAGCCCGCCCAGGGGGATCTTCTCGAAGGACGCCACCAGCGCCCGAATCATCATGTGGTGGCCGTTCACGCTGAACAGGTACAGCACGGCCACGATGTAATAGAAGAAGCCCAATATGGGGACTTGCGTCTCGAGGGCCGGGTTGAACACGTTGACCACCGAGAACCCCGTCAGGGTATCCATGATCTCGCCCGCCACCTGGATGGCGGCGAACACCACCGTCATGGCGAAGCCCATCAACAGCCCCACCAGCAGTTCTTTGATCGCCATGAGAGCGTAGGGCAGGACTTCATCGGGCAGGGGCGATACCGACGCCGGAATCAGGGGCGTCACGATGACGGCCGTGAGCGCCGCCAGCCCCGCCTTCGCCGGCGCCGGAAAGCTGCGCGACCCCAGGACGGGGGCCGACACCAGCAGGCCGGAGAACCGCACCAGCACGAGCAGAAAGCTCTTCAGCATCTCGATCTCAGCCACGGCCGCCCCGCCTCATCGGATGATGGAACCGAAATCGCCGAACAAGGGCCGCACAAACCCCAGGACCAGCGCCACGATCCACGGAAGGAACAGGATGAACGCCAGCATCACGGCCACGATCTTGGGCACAAAGGTCAGGGTGATTTCCTGGACTTGGGTCACCGCCTGAAAGACGCTGATGACCAGGCCGACCACCAGCCCCGCCAGCAGCATGGGCGCCGACGCCATCAGCGTCACCAGCATGGCATCGCGCCCCAGGAATACGATGTCGTCGATGTTCATCGTGCCCGCCCCGTTCCGCGCAAGCCCAACCCCCTGGCGCGGCCGTGCTTGTCCCGGAAGTCGGTTATCCCCTTGTGTAGGAACCGGAGGTCCGGATCGAGATGCAGGGAGCCCGTTGGTTCGCCTACGTGGGAGAAGTGTAACACAACATGTGGAGAGTGTCAACGGCGGTTAGCGTGTCTTTCTGGATTTGCGGGGCGCAAATCATCCCTTTTCGACCTACATCTTGTGGTGGCCAAGGGGCCCCGCGCAGCCCCTTCCACAACATGCGGTCGCCCAGCCCCAGGAAGAGCACGAACGCGACGATCGGGTATTTTCCCTTTTTCTCGCGCGACTTTTGCGGATCTCGAAAAACAGGAAGGCTCGAATCGGAGGAAAGGCAAAAAGTTTGGATGACACCGTACCAAACTTCCGTTTATACGGTACAATATGCTTCCCTCCCCGGCCGCGGCCACGGCAAGGGCGGAAACACACGGTACGGAGTGGGCCGTCGGTCCGGCATTCTGACTCTACTTACGGTGCAGGGACGATACCGATCGCGCCCGCATCCGGCGGAGTCGATGGATCCGCGGGCACCTCCGGCGCCGGTTCGGGTACGACCGGGACGACGGGCTCCGGCGCAGGGGCAGGCTCCGGCGTCGGTGTCACCGGGACGGTCGGTTCCGGGGTCGGTTCCGGCGCGGGCTCCGGTGTCACCGGAACGGCGGGCTCGGGCGTCGGCTCGGGCGAGGGTTCCGGTATCGCCGGGACGGCGGGTTCCGGCACAGGCGCCGGTATCACCGGAATGACGGGCTGTGGCACCGGCTGGGGCGCGACCTCCGGCACCGCCGGGACAACAGGCTCGGGCGCCGGTTCGGGAGCAGGCTCCGGCACCGCCGGTGTAACGGGCTCGGGCGTAGGTTGAGGAGCGGGCTCCGGTACAACGGGCACCACCGGCTCGGGCATCGGCTCCGGCGCGGGCTCGGGTACCGCGGGAGCAACGGGCACCGGCTCGACCACGGGTACGGACGGCTCGGCCGGTTCCGGCGTCGGTTCGGGCACGGGCGGTTGCGGGGCAGGCGCGGGAATCGGTACCGCGGGTGCGGCGGGCGGAATGGTCTCCGGCACGCGTACCGCGGGTGCGGCCACGGCCGGCGCGGCGGGCGGGATGTCCTCCCGTGCGGGCGCGGCCGGAGTCTCGTCGGATGCGGGAGGAACCGGCTCCGTGTCGGCGGGCGGTTCGGCCGAAGGCGGGCCCGGAGGAGGCGTGAGTTCGGGCCGGTCCTCGATGGGGCCCGGCGTAGACGGCGCCGTATCCGACTCCGGCGTCGCGGCCTCGGGCGCTTCCTCGGGGAAGAGTTCGGGGAATCCCGAATACTCGAACCGGAACTCGGCGGCGGCCATGAAGATCACGGAGAAGATCAAGGAGAATACGCCGGCGGCGCGGTACCAGGCGTTGGACTGTTCGAGCCACCACTCGATCATGACGATCATGAAGCTCGGGAGGGCCAGGGCCACGCCGCCCTCGACAAAGGCGATGACGGCGATGATGCGGATGACGATGGGCATGGCCGTGGCGTCGGCCACGCGAAACAGGGCGGCTCCCAGGATGAGGTAGACCAGCCCCAGCAGGCGGACGGAAAGCGCCTGGGTGAAGGCCGACGCCAGGGATCGTATGATGCCGGGCGCGATGAGCAGGATCAGGCCCGCGAGCACGTAGAGCCCGGCGAAGGCCCACATGAGGACGGGGCCCATAAAAACACGGACCTCTTCCGAGGGGACCAGTGCGAACAGGCCCAGTATCGCCAGAACCAGGACAATGACCCACGTGAGCGCTTTGGTCATGGATGCCTTCTCCTTCCGCCGGGGACAACGCCTCGCGCCGGAGAAAGGGCCGGCCGAGGCATTGGGCACAATGGTAGCCGCAACGGATGGCCGTCGCAAGAACCCCTCGCGACGGCGGCGGCAGGCCCGGACGTAATCCTTTTGGGCCAACCGGCCGAAATAAAAGTACGAATCGGGAAGGGTAAGGGAGATTCGGGTCGTGCGCACGAGAGGTTTCACTTTGCTCGAGCTGCTGGTGGTGATTGCCATCATCGGGATCCTGGCGGCCATCCTGTTGCCCGCCCTGGCGCGGGCCCGCGAAGCGGCCAACCGCGCTTCATGCCAGAGCAACCTCAAGCAGTGGGGCGCCATACAGGAGATGTTCGCGGGCGAAAACCGCGGCCTCTACCCCCCCATGGGGCATTATTTCCCCTACAGCGACAGCCCCTACCTGCCCTTCTACGGCCAGTTCGCCATGCGCGGCAGCGTTCTTTACCCCGAGTACTGGACGGACCCGCAAATCGCCTTGTGCCCTTCCGACTCCCACGGCGGCGGCCCGGCTCCGTGGTCCATGGCCGACTACCCGGACCGCGTGCGGAAGGCGGCGGACGCCGCGGCGGAAGGCCGGGCCTCGGCGCGCGACTGCCTCGAAGCGCTGCTCCAGTGGCCGGTCTCCTATGCCTACATCGGCTATCTGGCGGCCACCACGGCCCAGCTTGCCGACATCGGGATCTCCTACTACTTCTGGCAGGCATATCCCAAAGGGACGGGCGTGACCTGGATCGGCCCCCTGCCCGAATACGGCTGCGACTTTGGCATCGCCCGGGACGACGACAGCGTGGGCGAGGTCGACATGGCCACCGGCGCCGGCCAGTTCGACTGGACACCGGTCTACGGCGGCTATTTCAAGCTCCCCGACGACGACGGCACGCCCCTGCCCTCGTCTTACCCGCGACTCCGGAAAGGCATCGAACGCTTCGCCATCACCGACGTCAACAACCCCGCCGCCGGCGCCGAGGCCCAGAGCGCCATCCCGACCCTCATGGATGCCTGGGGCGACTCCCGCACCTATGCGGGCTACGCCACCGGCGCCGCCGACAGCGCCATCGCCCGGTTCAACCACATCCCCGGCGGCTGCAACGTGCTGTTCATGGACGGCCACGTCGCGTTCAGGAAGTACGGCACGGACTGGGTGGTCCGCAACGGCTCCTCCGTCCCCGCCAACGGGTTGAGCGGATACATCGGCGGCGCCGCCGGCCTCGGCTGAGCCCCGACTCCGTCTGGCACACGACTACCAGGCCTGCGCCCCGTGCGCTCATGTGGGATAACTCTGCCCGCCGCACGACGGGGAGGACTGGGCTCGACGGGGCGGTGAGGGTGCTCCCACCCGTCATCGCGAGGAGCGATCCCATGGCCCCTAATGTCGCCAGGGCTCCTTTGAACGAATGCGCGCCCTGACCATCCCGGGGCGCCCCTGCATGAGCGACGCGGCAATCTCACCTGAGCCGGCCACCCCCGTGTGCGAAGTCATGGTCCTGCCACACCCCGTCATTGCGAGCCCCCAAGCGGCTTGCGCCGCCGCCACGA
>CAYVOE010000462.1:0-4202 GCA_964452795.1 uncultured Nitrospiraceae bacterium | reverse complement strand
AGGATCGACACCACCCGACGCTTCAGCTCCTCGACGCTCAGCATCCGGAGGTGCTGGCCGTTGAGCCACTGGAGCTTCTTGCGGTCGAATTTGGCCGCCGACTGGCCGAGCCGCTCGACGGTAAAGGCCTCGATGAGCTCTTCCCGGGTGAACAGCTCGCGCTCGTCGCCCGGGGTCCACCCCAGGAGGGCCACATAATTCACGAGAGCCTCGGGCAGATAGCCGTCGTCACGCCAGTCCAGCACGTTGGCGCCGTGGAGCCGTTTGCTGTACTTCTTGCCCGTCTCGTCCAACACCATGGGCAGGTGGGCGAACTGGGGCAGCGGATAGCCGAGGGCGTTGAACAGCATGACGTGACGGGTGGAGTTGGTCAGGTGGTCGTCGCCGCGGTTGACGTGCGAGATCTTCATCAATCCGTCGTCGACCACCACGGCGAGGTGGAAAATGGGGTCACCGTTGGGCTTCTGGATGACGAAATCGTCGAATTCCCGGTTTTCCGTGCGCACCACGCCCTGGACGAGGTCATGGATTTCCGTGACGCCCTCGGGCACGCGGAACCGCACCACATAGGGCGCCTCGCCGCGCCGGCCCACCTCCTCCGGCGTCAGGTGGCGGCACGTGCCGGCGTACCGGGGCGGGCGTTTCTCGGCCATGGCCCGTTCGCGCTCGGCGTCGAGCTCCTCCTTGGTGCAGAAGCACTTGTAGGCCTTGCCCTCGGCCAGCAGCCGCTGCACCTCCCGCTGGTACAGGGCCTTGCGCTGCGACTGGCGGTACGGGCCGTAGTCGCCCTTCTCGGGCTCGTCGCCGAAGGCGGGACCCTCGTCCCAATCGATGCCCAGCCACCGGAACCCCTCGCACATGGCCTCGGCAAACTCTTCCGAACTCCGCTCGATATCGGTGTCTTCGAGTCGGAGGATGAAGGTCCCGCCGTGCTTGCGGGCGAACAGCCAATTAAACAGCGCCATCTTGGCCGTGCCGATGTGCAGGAAGCCCGTCGGCGACGGCGCGATGCGTACCCGTATCTCGCTCATGAATCGCGGTTTATCCTTTCTGAGTCCCCTGACGCAATCGACTGATGATACATCCTCTCCCCCACCCGATGCACACGGCGCCGGATGACCGTTTTTTTGACGAGCCGGAGGAATCGTCGTGAACGACGCCGGCCTGTGGTATCCTGGAGCCTTGAGAAAAGGCGCGGTCCGCAACGGACCGGCAGGACACGGACATCCATTCCGGGAGTATCGACCATGAAAGCTGTGCTGATTGGCGCGTGCCTATTGACCCTGGCGTCCATCGTTGCTCGCCCCGCGGAGGCGGAAGAGGCCGACGACCCCGCCAACGAGAAGCTCAAGGTGGGCGACGAAGCGCCGGACTTCGCGTTTCCCGATCCCGAAAATCCCGACAAGACGGTGAAGTTGTCCGAGCTCAAGGGCAAGAAGAACGTGGTGCTGGCCTTCTATCCCAAGGCCTTCACGGGCGGCTGCACGAAGCAGCTCTGCGGCTACCGGGACGACTTCTCGAAGTTTGAGGCCGCCGATACGATGGTGGTGGCCGTCAGCGCGGACGATCAGGACGAAAGCACGCGGTTCAAGAAGGAGCACAAGATGCCCTTCAGCGTCCTGGGCGATCGGGAACACAAGGTCATCGATGCCTACGGCATCCCGATGAAGGGCGAGTACGCCCAGCGCTCCATCGTCATCGTGGGCAAGGACGGCAAAGTCCGGTACATCGACATGGAGTATCGCATCGACGAGGACGAAGAGCCCCTCTTCCAGGCCATCGCCCAACTGAAAAAAGACGATTCCGGCTCCGAGACGGGCTGATCCGTTCGCCGGCGCGTCTGAATAGACATCATGCGTGAAGGGCGGCTCCCGGGCCGCCCTCCCCTATTTCACCGCCGATCGAGGGGCGGGATGTAGCGTCCGGGGGCGATGACGTCGGCGGGGTCCAGGGCACGCTTGATCTGTTCCGCCACGTCCCAGAACACGTCGTCCTCGCGATGCACCTTCTCCAGCCCCCGCAGCCCCACCCGGTACGGGATGTACCCGGCTTCCATGAGGTCCGCCACGAGCCGGTCGTAGCACTCCATGGCCCGCTCGGTCTCTTCGGCATCCGTCTTGTCGTAGGAGACGTTCATGATGCCGATCATGGACCGCTCGTTGATGAGGGTCATGGTGGCGAGGGCGTCGAACCCGTAGCGGGCGAAGATGGGCTCGGCGATGCCCATGACTTCCCGCGCGGCCCGGCCCGTCATGGGCAGGACCGGCGAGATCCACATGAGCCCGCAACCGAGCTCGGTCGGTTCGTCCAGGTAATCGGGCGGCTGGCGCAGCCGCCACTGGGTTCCCAGGAGGGCCTCCTCGGCGGGCTTGCCTTTGAGCAGTCCATACACCGGCTTGAGGTTGCGAATCCGTTCGTGCAATTGGGAGAGGAAACCGAACCGGCTTGCCGCGCGGGTCACGCGCTCGCCCAGGGCAAGGGTGCGGTCGTCGACGAAGCCCAGCCGGGCCACGCCTTTCAGGGCCTACTTCAGGGCCTTGCGCGTGGCCCGCACCTGGGCGCGGGTGCCCGTGATGGAGCCGCCGGCGTTCCACGCGCCGATGCCTTCCGCGCGACGCATTTGGGCCCGCAGGTCCTCGGGCAGCGGCGTGCGTCCACCGGCCTCTTTCCAGGGGTAATGCCCTTTTCCGCTGAACATGCGCAGGTCGTTGCCGATGTGGACGGCCGACGGAAGCATCCCCGCCATGCGCAGGGGACGCAGGGCGTCCACGAGCCGGCCCAGGTCTTCCGGGCGGTCGACGAGGGCGTAGAAGAAGCAGAAGGCCTCGGGCTCGGGCATCAGCCACAGGCCGATGCGGGTCACGATGCCGAAGTTGCTCTGGCAGAAGATCCCGTCGAGGAAGGGGCCCACGCCGTACCGGTACACGCGGGTGGCCTGGGCGTTGGGGTAGTGTCCGAACCCGGTGTTCAGCACGCGGCCGTCGGCCAGGACCACCTCCATGCCGCAGGTGGTGAGGAAATGGTCGCCGTAGCGCGTGTGGCCGAATCCCCGGTCCAGGGTGTTGCCCACGAGGCTGGACTCGGCGCCGGCACCCGTGCAATCCATCCACAGCCCCGTCTTGTTTTCGCTGAGATAACGGTGGAGCTGACCCTGAGACACGCCCGGCTCGATCACCGCGTAGGCCAGTTCGGTGTTGACCTCGACGATCCGGTTCATCCGGCTGAGGTCGACGATGGCGGCGCCTTCCGTAGGCGCGCAGCGGTCGCCGTAACCCCAGTTCCGCCCCCGCGAAATGGGATACACGGCCACTTCCTGTTCCGCGGCGATGCGCAGGACCGTCTGCACCTCTTCAGTAGACGTCGGATAGAGGACGCAGCAGGGCCGCGTCCCCCGATCCTGCGTGGTGCGCTGGTAGCGGTCGATGGTTTCGTCGTCCGCCGCCACATGGTCTGTCCCCAGGGCCTGTGTCCAGGCCTCGACCGCCGCGGGGTGTGTTTCCACACGGCTCATGACTTGTCTGGCTCCCTTTCCATAGCTTCCCAGATACGTTCGTGCAGTATCATCCCCATGCGAATATCGAGGCCGAGCGGCTCGGCCACGCGGCACTCCACCCCCGGCCAGGCCCGGGCCGCCTCGGCGGCCATGCGCGGGATGTCGCAGCGGCTGTGGCGTCCCGGCGACAGGAAATAGGGCTGGACGATGACCCTCTTCGCCCCCCGTTCCACGCAACGGGCGAAGGCCTGGTCGAGCGTGGGCTCGGCGAGCTCCATGTGGGCGGGCTCGACGATGGCCGTCCCCGTGGCCTCCTGGTATATCCGGACGACATCGTCGAGCATGTCGTTGGCCTCGCGCAGCTTGGACCCGTGATCGACGAGAATGACCCCCACGTCGGGCGGCAGCGGTTTCAACCTCATTACGTCCCTCGGATCCGGCGGCCGCGGCGCACGACTACGGGCGATCCGTAGGCCAGGAACGCCGAACGGGGCGGACCCTCGAGGGCCTCCGCGAGGGCGGGACCGTAGAGCGCCGCGGCGTCGCACTCCACGGCATAGTCTTCCACCCGCCACACCAGCCACGACGGGTGTTCAACCTCGTATTCGACGCAGGAGCCGTCCCGCTGCATGGAATATCCCCAGTGGTGTTCCGCGATGAATTCGACGTCCGAACCCGCCGCGATGGACTGCACATCCCCCGTGGTGCG
>CAYVOE010000461.1:0-4202 GCA_964452795.1 uncultured Nitrospiraceae bacterium | reverse complement strand
AAACACGGTGAGGCCGCCGCCGACAAAGCAGTGGGTGTTGAAGACGACGTTGTGTTCCTTCGAACCGTCGAATTCCACCGTGCCGCACCGGGGCTGCCGCCACGTGTAGCCGTCGTCCGATTCCATGTAGCACACGGCGTTGTTGGGCCGCTCGCCGGGGCGGGCGAGTTGCAGGTCGCCCCAGCCCGTGGCCACCCAGGCCCGGTACACGCCGCCGTCGTGGAGGAGCGTGCCGAGGGCGCCGGCGCGGTCCCAGGCTTCGCTCAACTCCAGGAGCGGGCCCGTCGGCCGGGCGGGATACAGGGCGAGCCGCACGCCCGCCGGGTTCCACGCCGCCGGGGCCAGGACCGCCTCGTCCGGGCCGAGATCGCCGACGACGGACACGTTGGCGCCGGCGCGGTCCCGCCACTGAGACATACCCTGAGAGACAAAGGTCCAGTTGGTGAACCCCAGCCGATGTCCCAGCAACCGCGTCGGCGGTCCGGGAAAGGGCCGTCGAGGTTTCCGCGCGAGTTCCGCGGGCGTGTCGGGAGCGACATGAATGGCCACAATTGGTTCCTCCCGAAGGTTTGTTGGCTACAGACAGCCCTTGAATTCGGCTTTACGGCCCGTCCCGGCGGCGGAAGCGGGTCGCTCGCGGGCAAAAAAGAGTGCCCTGGTCCGCCTGCACGTGCCGATGAACGAGCGTCTATGGATGGCCGGCAATCGGATGCCGGCTCCGCTCAGGGGATGAGCCGGCTAATCGAACTCGAACCGGTGCTCCTCCGTTATGGGGGCCGCCTCCACGGCATCTTCGGGAAAGTCCAGCTCCACCTGTTCGCTCCCGCCGCAACCCGCGGTCAGCCCCGCCAGACAGAGGAAAGTCAACCTGAGAAATCCGGCTACACGCCTCACCCGTCCACTCTCCTTACATAAATAGCGCTTATGTTCCATCCGGCGGCGGGCCCGAGACCCGTTCCGGCGCGGATCCGTTTCGGTGTCAGAACCGGTCCATGTCGATGGTTTCCGGCGTGTCCTCCACATAGGGCGGGGCGTCCGCCGGCACTTCCTCCACCACTTCCCGACCGCCTTCGCCGCATCCGGCCATCGCCGGAACCACCAGAGCCGTCGCGGCGACAAGGAAGGCCGCCAGTCGTCGATTCATGGTTCCTTCCCCTCCATCGGACCCTGTTGTCGAGAGGTCTTTGAGCCTTCGTCTCAGCGGTGCGGCGCCTCCGGTCCGGCGGGCCTCCCGTCGGTGGGGCTGCGCGCGCAAGGACTCGGTCATGCTGCGGGCCCATCATATCGCCTCGGGCGCCATATGTCAATCAGAATGGATAAATTGGCTCTGCATCATTCAACCATTGACTTTTCTTGGTCCTTGATTTACTCTGACGGTGATCGCGGGGGAGCCGAAATCGACCGCCGTCCCGACGACGGGGGATGTGTCGTTCTCCTCCGATTTGGCCTCCAGTGTTTCGTGCGTGTCGCCGGACCAAGGGCTCCCGTTCGAGCGGGACTTGGACGCGGAGCCCGAACTTGAGGGAGGTTACCCGCTCATGGTCACGAAGATGCACCAAAGAGGCTTCACCCTGATCGAGTTGCTTGTAGTCATCGCCATCATCGGGATCCTGGCGGCGATCCTGCTGCCCGCCCTGGCGCGGGCCCGCGAAGCCGCCAATCGCGCCTCCTGTCAGAACAACCTCAAACAGTGGGGCGTCATCTGCAAGATGTTCGCCGGCGAGAACAAGGGCAAGTTTCCCCCGGGGATGCAGATCTTCCCGGGAGACTACGACCTGGGCTTCTGGGGAGTGGACAGCAAGCACCTGTATCCCGAGTACTGGACGGATCCGAACATCAGCATCTGCCCTTCCGATCCGCGGGCGGACGTATCGGGGTTCCAGACCTGGCGCTGGACGACGAACAGCGCGCCCTTCCCCGGGTTCGCCGATCCCGACATCAATGCGCTGATCAAGGACATCAACAGCCGCAACGTGACCCCGTTCCTGCGGGACGCCTGCCTGCACGCCACCCTGTCGTTCCCGCGCTCGTACATGTATCTGCACAACATGGTGACGACGCCCCTGCAGCTCTACACCATGACCGACCTGCGGTATTACTTCCAGGACGCGCGCACCGCGGCGCAGGCGGCGGGCCAGCGCTTTCAGGTGGCTCCCGCCGACATGGCCTCGGCCGGTTGCCCGCCGAACTGGCTGGCGACCCAGGTCTGGGGCGGAGACTTTGTCGGGTTCGCCGATCAGAAGCAGTTCACGGCGCTGGATCCGACGTACTTCACCGTCGTGTTCGAACCCGACGGCTCGCCGCTGCCGGCGTCGCTGCCTCACCTGAAGGAAGGCATCGAACGGTTCGCGATCACGGACATCAACAACCCGGCGGCCGGGGCCAGGGCCCAAAGCACGATCCCGGTCATGTTCGACGCCTGGGCCAACAGCATCAACTCGTCGGGCAACGCCATGTCGTTCCTGCTCAACTTCAACCACGTGCCGGGGGGGTCCAACGTGCTGTACATGGACGGCCACGTCGAGTGGATCAAGTACGGAAGCAAGTTTCCTTTGGTGAACGCGCCGTCGTTTAACGGTCCCACGTTCCAGATTTCGCGTGAGATCGGCAATCTCGGCGGCATGGGCTGAGCAATACCGAAAGTGAGTCCGAATCCGGCCTGGCCGTCCCGTTCGGGGTCCTACGTGGCTTGAGCGCTTCGCTCGAGCGCCCCGACCGGGACGGCCAGGCCACGAGAAGGCGGGAGACGTATGCGTAAAGGCGGTTTCGTTGTACTGGCGGTTTGGACGATGGCGGCGACGGCAAACGCCGGGGCGGAAGGTCCCGTGCGTCGGTTCGACACGTGGGCGGTGCTGGGGCCCTTCACACCGAGTGAAGGCACGGGGCACGACGAGGATTTCCTGGGCGGGGAGGCCAAGGCGGCGCCGCGCCTGGACGGCGAGACGGCGGGCCGGACCTGGCTCTACTTCGACGACCGGCTCTACTGCCGCAACCAGGACGATTACAACGACCTCTACACCTTCTACATGGAGGGAAGAGAAGGCAGTCCCGGCGGCGGAACGGACCACCGCGTGGCCTACTGCGGCGGATACCTTTGGTCGGCGGAAGAGCGGCCGGCGGTGCTCCGGTTCAGCGCCAACGACACGGCCAAGGTCTGGATCGGCGGGCAATTGGTCCTGGAACAGCGCGAATCGAAAGAGGCCATGCGCGACACCGAGATCGCCGAGGTGACGATTCCGGCGGGATGGACGCCCGTGCTGGTGAAGGTGGCGAACGAGCGGCGCATTTGGGGGTTCTACTTTTACCTCACCGACGGCGAGGGCAAAGCGCTGGAAGGCCTCGAATGGGCGCCGGACGATCCGGTCCCGGCGGAAGACCCTTCGATCGTGACGACGGCCCTTCCGAAGGGATACAACGACCAGCCCTATGTCTGGCTCGACGTGCGCAACCCCAGCGGCAAGTATCCCTGGGAGAACCCCAGCGCCTCCGCGTTCCGTCTGCTCGCCCGCGGCGGCACGCCGCCCTACACCTGGTCGGTGGAGTCCCTGCCGGAAGGGCTGGTGCTGGACGCCGATGAAGGCGAGATCCGCGGTCGGACGACCCAACTGGGCGACCACACGGTGAAGGTCACGGTTCGCGACAGCGGAAAGTCCGCGCGGACCGCGACGAAGGAGTTCGTGCTCAGCATCGCGCTCCGGCCGACGGAAGAGTGGTGGGAACACTCGACGCGCGTGGGCGGGCTGCGCCACGGCGGGCCGCCCAGCCCCACCCTGTGGCTCTACGACCACGTGGAAGAGCAAATCGACTACATGAAGCGCATCGGGTATTCGTGGCAGGCCTTCACGAACTTTGCCCAATGGGAATTCGGGCCCGACGGTTCCATGGTGATCAACAGCCTGCCCGAGGCGCTGCGCTACCGCGACGCCTTGCGGGAAGCGGGCATCCGATTCGCCCAGTACATGAGCTTCAAGGATTTCCGCGACCGTGCGCCGAACTACAAGGCCCACGCCGACAACATGCACGAGGCCCTCGAGCGGATGATGCGCCAGAACGAGCCCGTGCTGTGGATCTTCGACGAGATGTACGGCCGCCAGTTCCGCCCGGCGGACCAGGTGACCGTCGAGTTCGACGCCCTCTACAGCCTGATCCGCACCATCGACCCCCTCTGCCTGATCACGGTGAACGGCAACACCCGGGCCCGG
>CAYVOE010000460.1:371-4223 GCA_964452795.1 uncultured Nitrospiraceae bacterium | reverse complement strand
GTTCCGCAAGCTCACGGTGCGCCAGAACGTCCTGGCGGTCCTCGAGTACATGCCGCTGAAGCGCCGAGAGCGGGAGGCGCGGGCCCAGCAGCTCCTGGAAGAGCTGGGCATCGCGGCCCTGGCCGACAGCCCGGCCTATACGCTTTCCGGCGGCGAGCGGCGGCGCACGGAAATCTGTCGGGCCCTCGCAACCGAGCCGAAGGTCTTCCTCCTGGACGAGCCCTTCGCGGGGATCGATCCCATCGCCGTGGCCGACCTGCAGACGACCGTGGCGGCCCTGCGCGACCGGGGTATCGGGGTGCTGATCACCGACCACAACGTCCGCGAAACCCTCCGCATCACCGACCGGGCTTACATCATCGCCGACGGCCGGATCGTCGCCGCGGGCACGCCGCGCGACATCGCCGAGAGCCCCGTGGCCCGACGCATTTATCTCGGGGAAGGCTTCCGGATGGACTTCGACGACCATGACCGGCCCGTGTTCGAGGCCCTGTTCGTGGTTCGACCGGACCGCACGGAAGACGACGTGCAGGCCGTGGTGGACCGCTTCGAGGCGCGGGCCGCCGACAACGGCGCCTACGTCCTGCGCACCGAGATCTGGGGGAAACGTCCGCTGGCCTTCACCGACCCGGATTACCGCGAGGGCTACCACATCGCCCTTCGGTTCCGGAGCGACCACGACCTTGCGACCCGTTTGGAACTGAGCCTGCAGGCGGAAGCCGCGGTGTTGCGGGCCGTCGTGGCGCCTTTCGACGCCGTTACGTAGTCAGACCGTCGGCGGCAGCGGGTCTTTGCCGGAGGAGACGGCTTCGCGGAACGAGCACACCAGGTCGGGATAGTCTTCCAACGCGCGGCGGCCCTGGGGACTCAGCGCGTAGAGGCCTCGGTCCTTCCGCTCGAACCATCCGTAAACGTTGCGATAGAGGATGGACTGGGTCTTGTCGCCGGTGCCGAGGGCCCGCAGGCGGCGCGGCGACAGGGGACCGTGCTCGGCCAGGAGGGCGGCAATGCGCACGGCGCTTTCCCTATAGGCCGTCATCAGCTTGCGGCCGCGGCTGCCCCCCTCGTTGTAGTCCGCCGAGCGGGCGGCCATCTCGTCGATGACGGCGCGCCGCGCTTTGCGCCGCTTCGGCTGCCGGTAGGGCTGGGGGTGGAACACGACCTCGACCCGTTGCCGGCGCCCGTTGTCGGACACGAAAATGAGCCCCAGCTCGAGCCGGCGCAAGAGCCGCCGAATGCCGCGCCAGCGGGCCGTCCACGCCGGGGGCCGCGGCAACGCCACGTACACGGAATCGGCGATGGCCTGCCGTTGCGTGGCCTGTATCAGGAGGTCCACGCCGAACTGCCGTTTCAATTCGACCACGATGAGGTCGCCGTCTTTGGTGGCGGCCAGGTCGCAATGGTCCACTTCGCCGCGCACGCGGTAGCCCCGCTCCGCGAGGTAGTCTCTGACCGGCCCGTAAAGGTCCGTCTCCCGCGCGGGCCGCGCGGTGCGGGTCTTGCTTCGTTGTGCCATGAACGCCGTCTGCGTGCCTCCCCGGGCAATCTTACCGCATCGGCAGGGCCGCCGCACCTCCGGGACGGGACGAGGGGCTTGCTTGACGCGCCGCGGCACGTGTGGTACGTTCACAGTTCGGAGGGTAGATCCGTCTGGAATCCGATCTAAACATAATGAACTCGAGGGTTTGCGTGACTCGAGGAGGAGAATCTATGTCTATGCGTACGATGAGGCGGGTGCCGGGGTTTGCGGCGGGAGCCCTGCTCATGGCGACGCTACTGGCCGTGGCGGCCGATACCGGCGAGTCCGCAACCGCGGGGGACGGGGTGCGGATCGGGGTGGTGGACCGCGAGTCGGTGCTGAAGGGCTATGCCCAGGCCAAGGCCGAATGGGAAATCCTGCTGAAAGAGAGCACGGCGGCCCAGGCCGACATCGACAAGCGGGTGGAAGCCCTGACCCAGGCCAAGGCCGACTTCGAGAAGCGCCGCGATTCCCTGACGCCGGAAGAAGCCGCCCGGCAAGAGGTGGACATCAAGCGGCGGTTCCTGGATATTCAGGCCGAGGCCGAGACCCGGCAGCGCGAAATCGACCGGAAACGGCTGCAGATTTTGAAGGCCCGCATGGGCGAGATCGACAAGGCCATTGAGGCCGTCGCCAAGCAGCGCGGGTTCGATCTGGTGCTCAAGACCGACGAAGAACGGACGTTCATCGGCTACTGCGCCCCGGCGCTGGACCTCACGGAGGCCGTGCTCGAGCGTTTGAACGCCCCCGCCTGATTCGGGCGACCGTTATCCGAGGAAACTGGACTGAAACGCGAGGGAGGGAGGTGTGCGATGCGATTGACTCTGGCGGTGGCGCTGGCGTTGCTGGCGGGTGCGGCGGGTGCGCAGGACGCGCCGGCCCCGGTGAAGTGCCTCATGGTGGGGACCGGTCCCCACGGCGAGGCCATCATGGGCGACGTGGTCGCGGAGATCGAGCAGAAGTATCCGAGCGTAAGCGTCACCGTCACGGAGGACGTGGAGGATCTGCGCCTCGAGAACCTCAAGAACTACGACGTGCTGCTCGTGGTGAAGCTGCCGATTGAAGGCGGCAACCCGCCCGATTTCGTGAAGGAAGGCATGATCCAGTTTCTCAAGGACGGCGGCGGACTCGTGGTGACGCATTTCGCGGTGGCCAATGCCCAGGAATGGAGTGACTCCATCGACATCTTCGGCGCCATGTGGGTGAGCGGCAAGTCGACCCACGGTCCCTACCACAATTTCCGCGTGGACATCGCCGACGAAGGCCATCCCATCATCGAGGGCGTGCGGCCCTTCCACACCGACGACGAGCTGTACTACAACCTCCTGATGCGGCCCGACATGCATGTCATCCTGACGGCCGACGAAGAACGGTTCGGTCATATTGTGAAGGAGCCCATGCTGGCCACGCACTACGTTCACAACGCGCGGTGCGTCTACTTCGCCCTGGGCCACGACGCCGCGTCGGTGAAATCGCCCGAATACCGCAAGATCCTGGTACAATCCATCGAGTGGGCCGCCTGCCGACGGTGAGGCGCGGTTAACCGAACGCGTCTCGCGCCGATATACCGTATAGCGGTAGCATGATCGCGGGAACGGGGCTTTTGCGCCGAGGGGGCCGGCGATCGTGTAGAAGTGAACACGGCGGAGTTGGTACAGAAGCATGAGTGAGTTGCGCCAGATGCTGGTCGTCGACGACAAGGCGGGCCAGCGGGAATTGATGCAGGCGGTTTTCCAGGAACGGGGCTTCGACGTCACCAAGGCCTCGAACGGCGACGAAGCCATCCGCCTGCTGGGCGAACGTACCTTCGACATCGTGATCACGGACCTCAAGATGCCCGGCAAAGACGGCCTCGCCGTGCTTCGGGCCGCGCGGGAACTGTCGCCCGACTGCCCGGTGATCATCGTCACCGCCTACGGGTCCATCGACACCGCGGTCGAGGCCATGCGCCTGGGGGCGCGGGATTTCATCACCAAGGACTTCCAGATCGAGGAGATCGAGCGGAAAGTCGACCGCATCCTCGGCGAGAAGGCACCCGATCGCGCCCCGGCGCCTCCGGCGTCCAAGGCGAAAGACGAAGAGCCGGCGCAACGGATCGTGGGCGAGAGCCCCTACACGAAGCAACTCCTGCGCATGATCCGGAAGATCGGGCCGAGCCGCAGTTCCGTGCTGATCACGGGCCCCAGCGGCACGGGGAAGGAACTGGTCGCCCGGGCCATCCACGACGCCAGCCCGCGCCGAGACGACCCCTTCGTCGCGTTGAATTGCGCGGCCCTGGCGCCGGGCGTGCTGGAGTCCGAGCTGTTCGGCCACGAGAAGGGCGCCTTTACGGG
>CAYVOE010000460.1:0-361 GCA_964452795.1 uncultured Nitrospiraceae bacterium | reverse complement strand
TGGGCCGGAGGGTGGGACGGTTCGAGCGGGCCCACGGCGGGACCTTGTTCCTCGATGAAGTGGGCGAGATCGACCCGGGCATCCAGACCAAGCTGCTCCGCGTGCTTCAGGAAAGCGAGTTCGAGCGCGTCGGCGGCACCGAACCGGTGAAGGTCGACGTGCGCATCGTCGCCGCCACAAACCGCGATCTGCGCGAAGCCATCGCCCAGGGGCAGTTCCGTGAGGACTTCTACTATCGGCTGAACGTGTTCAGCGTCAACGTGGAGCCGTTACGCACCCGCCGCGAAGACATTCCTCCGCTGGTTCAGCATTTCCTGCAGCGATTGAACCGCGACACGGGCAAGAACGTGACCGGCGTGGA
>CAYVOE010000459.1:0-4251 GCA_964452795.1 uncultured Nitrospiraceae bacterium | reverse complement strand
TACCATCGGTCGAGGGAATCGTAGTGGGAAGCGACCCGGCTGAGGTCCTGTTCGAGCCGAGGCGTGATCATGTCCGTCCCCTCCCCTTTCGACGGCACGGGCGTTCCGGACGCGGGAATGGCCGCCCGAGACGGCGAGACGGGCTTGTGCATTCGTCGTTCATCGAGCCGTTCCGTGTTGGACCCGGAGCTTGCAACCCGATACGTCTGGAGAATGGAACCCGATTATGAGGAAGGCGGGAAAGGGAATACAACCGTCCGTGCGAAAAATGCTCGAGCGCGCAGGCATTCTCGAGTATGCATCCCCCCTCCCCCGCTCCGGCGGGGTTCGGAGCTTTCCGGCTTTTCGGAGCCCGCATCGGAAATCTTGGAATCCCCGGGGCCGTGGGCTACAATATCGGCTTGCGCTGAGGCAACCGGTTTGCTCTCCGGTTTGCTCCGAAGGAGGGGTTTTCTGCGATGATCGATCCTGAATTGCTCAAGATATTGGTGTGTCCGGAGGACAAGACTCCGGTGCGGCTGGCCGATGCGGAAACGCTGGCGAAGGCGAACGCGGCCATCGACGCCGGAAACCTGAAGAACCGAGGCGGCAAGCCCGTGGAGGGCCGCATCGACGGCGGCCTGATCCGGCAGGACGACGCCTACATGTATCCGATTCGGGAGGACATCCCGATCATGCTCATCGACGAAGCAATTCCGATGGAGCAGTTGCGGTAGCCGGACCGGAAGATGCCGAGGCCCCGTGTCCGGCGTTTCCCGCAAGCTTTCTTTTCCTTCTGAATTTCCGAGGTCCGACCCTTGACCCTCACGATGCCGGAGAACCCGTCGACCCTGCGCGAGATGCGCGAGCGCCTGTTCCGCGAGATCCTGACGGCGCGCCAGCGCGTCTATGCCGTGGGGAGCCCGACGCCGCTGGAACGGGTGACCGTGCCCGAAGGGGGCGAGATCTTCCTCAAGCGGGAGGACCTGTCGCCCATTAACGCGTACAAGTGGCGCGGGGCCTACAACCGGATGACCCTGCTGACGCCCGAGGAGCGCGAGCGGGGCGTTATCTGCGCGTCGGCGGGCAACCATGCCCAGGGGGTGGCCCTGGCGGCGAACCGGCTGGGCATTCGGGCGCGGATCTACATGCCCACGTCGACGCCGCGGATGAAGCAGTTGGCGGTGGCGCGCCACGGCGGGTCGGCGGTCGAGATCGTCCTGCACGGCGACGCCTACGACGCGGCCGCGGAGAAGGCCCTGGAAGCGGCGGAGCGCGACGGGTGCGTGTTCATCCACCCCTACGACGATTTCGCAGTGATGGGCGGACAAGGCACCCTGGCCGACGAGGTGGTGATGTCGGGGCTGGGCCCGTTCGACGTGGCCTACATCCAGATCGGCGGAGGGGGCATGGCGGCGGCGGTGGCGTGCTGGCTCAAGGCCTTCTATCCGAGGATTCGCGTGGTGGGGGTCGAGGGCGTCGAGCAGGCCTCGATGGCCGCGGCGTTCCGGGCGGGCGAGCCCGTGGCCCTGCGCTATGTGGACGTGTTCTGCGACGGCACGGCGGTCAAGAAAGCGGGACGCCTCACCTTTTCCCTGTGCGCCCAGGTGCTGGACGAACTGATGACGGTGACCAACGACGAGGTCTGCGCCGCCATTCAGTATCTGTGGGAAGAGCGCCGCTGCGTCGCCGAGCCGTCGGGGGCCATGGGCCTGGCGGGACTGTTCAAGCAGGGCGGCCCTGCCCCGGGTCAGAAGGCCCTGGCGGTGGTGGCGGGGGCCAACATGGACTTCGGCCAGCTCGCGTGGGTCGCGCGGCACAGCGGCATCGGCGCCTGCCGGCGGCGGTATTACCGCTTCGAGATCGGGGAAGACAAGGGCTCGCTGCTGGCCTTGTTGGAAAACGCCTTCGACGGGCTCAACATCGTGGAGTTTCAGTACGGCAAGGTGGACCGGCAGCGGGCCTATCCGGTGATCGGCGTCGAGGCCTCCGCGCCCGAGCTTCACGTGCTGGAGAAGCGGGTCGGCGAGCTCGGCATCGCCTTCTCCGACGTAACGTCGAAGGAAGACATCGACTTCCGCATCATCCGCTACGAGCCCTCCCTGTTCCGGCTGCCCTACTTCATCAAGCTCGAGTTTCCCGAGCGGGCGGGGGCCCTCCACGACTTCCTCAAGGCGGCGCGCAACACCGCCAGCATCTGCTACTTCAATTACCTCTTCTCCGGCGAGCAGGTGGGCCGGGCCCTGCTGGGGCTCGAGTTCGACAGCGAAGACCAGCGGGACGCCTTCAAGGCCTTCCTCAGCGAATCACCGTGGGACTACCAGGAGATCGACCGGGAGGTGCTGGACCGCGCCTTCTGACCTCGCCGACGCGTCAGGTGTGGACCGCGAGGGGAGACGAACCGGCGATGGGGGTGAAGGCGACCGTGCCGGGCTCGAGATCGTTGGGGCGGTAGTACAGCTCGTCGAGCCGTCGCATGACGGTTTCGGCGGCATCCTTCCGAGCGAGCACCATCATGCATCCGCCGAGCCCGGCGCCGGCGAGTTGGGCGCCCCGCACGCCCGGCGTCTCGAGCGCGATGTCGACCATGCGATCGATCTGGGGCAGGCTGCACGCGTAGGCCCCGGGCTGGGCGTAGAGCTGGCCCGCCAGCACCCGGTCGGGATCCTCGCTGGCCAAGTCTTCGATGCGGGCTTCGAGGGCGGCGTCGCCGACGTCGGGGCAGAACAGCGCGCCGTTTCGCGAGACGCGATCGCCGTCGTGGGAGACGTTCATGAGCCAGCCGAAGCGTTCCATGTCGCCGCGCCGCAGGAGGCGGATGCAGCGGCGGCTCCGGGCGCATTCGGCGATGCCGAAGAGCAGGCAGGCCCGCACGGAATAGGCCTCGGGCACGCGGTGGGTGGCGAAGAAGGGTTCGCACGCGTCGCGTCCGAGCTCGGCCTCGAGCTCCTGGGGCGTGATGCGCTCGGGCACGCCGAGGAGGATGCGGTAGACGTCGGCGATGCGGATGCCGAGGGCCTCGGGGCTGATGTCGCGCAGGTGCTCGATGAGCGGCGCGTAGTTGGGGAAGGCCTTCCGGACGAGGCGAACGCCGAACTCGTAGCAGGCGATGCGCTCGTTGAAGACGTCGCGGGCGCCCGCGGCTTTCCGGGCCTGGATGCGTGAATTGCCGATGATGAGGGTGTGGTCGGAGGGAAACGGAACGTAATCCTCGACGGTGAAGGGGAAGAATCCGACGTGGGCGACCTGGCCGATCTGGCTGAGCTTGACGGCGGCGTGGTCGGCGCTGCCGCCGCGGGTGCCGACGAACCATTCGCCCTCGCCGCAGAGGTCGACGAGGTCGTTCGGAGAGACGCCGAGTCCGTTGGCGAGGACGAGGGCTTCGGCCATGGCCACGACGAGGGCCGAGGACGAGCTGAGCCCCGCGGCCATGGGGATGTCGCCCGAGACCACGCAGTCCACGCCGCGGATCTGACGGTCCTTGTACTGTTGCTGGAGCCGCAGCATGGGCGCCTTGAGATAGTTGGCCCAGTCGCCCTGAACGCCTCGCACCATGCCGATGACGGCGTCGTTGTTGACGAAATTGCGCCAGTCGTCGAGGCGCACCCCGCGCAGAAGGTCGCCGGCGGTGAATTCGACGTCGGGGAAGGCGGCGGAGTCGGCGTTGCGCGCGCGGACGGTGGTGTCTTCGCGGGCGCGGGCCACGAGGATCTGTTCGCGGTCGATGGCCATGAGGTTGACGTGGCCGCCGCGGTGGTCCACGTGACGTCCCATGAGGTTGACGCGGCCCGGGGCGCGGACCACGGCGACCCGACCAGTCGTGCCGAAATTCTCGATGAACAGCTCGACCGCCCGGAGCAGGCGGAGCCGTTTTTCCTCGCACAGGGAGGGATTGTTGCCGTAGATGGCCTGGAGGAGGTTCCGGACCTCGCCGTCGGGCTGCGAGAGGAGCCGGGCCCAGACCTCGGGTGATTTGAACACTCGGGGATCGGGTCCGTCGTCGGCGCCGGTGACGGCGGACCCTTTCCGGCGGAAATGCTCCTCGACCGCCAGAAGTTCCTCGGGGTTGTTGAAACCGAGGACGTCGTCGGGGTCGTCCACGGGGGCCATCACGACCTTGCGTCCGGCCCGCACCAGGAGCTCGACGGCGTCGGTGAGGTACTCCTCCTTCTGGGCGTTGTCGCGGCCGAGCGAATCGAGGACGTCGTAGAGGACCTCTGCGCGGTAGAGGTAGATGGCCTGGTTGATCCAGACCACGCGGTCGTCGAGCTC
>CAYVOE010000458.1:0-4276 GCA_964452795.1 uncultured Nitrospiraceae bacterium | reverse complement strand
CTGAGATATCCCCACAGTGTATAGAAGATGAGAACGACGTTGACCCAGAACAGGGTCACCAGGAGGTTCACCACCCCCGGCGTCATCTGGTCGATCTCGACGAAAACCTCCGGCCTTCCGAATAAATACAGAATGCCGCCGAGGATGATCGCGAGGACCACGTTGACGGCGGGGCCGGCGATGGCGACGAAAAACTCCTGTATGGGCTTGTCGGGCAGCCGTTCGAGCCGGGCGAGACCGCCGATGGGCAGCAGGGTGATGTCGCGGGTCTTGATGTCGAACCGTTTAGCGGTAAGGGCGTGCCCCAGCTCGTGGAGCACCACGATGCCGAACATGAGCATCACCACGAAGACGCCCCACGCCACGCCCGCCCACGATTGCGTTTCCCGGTAATACACCGCGCCCGCCCACAACAGAATGAGCAGGAACGTCGCGTGGACGTAAATCCCGATCCCGGCGACGGTTCCGATGCGCCACGACCACTTCATCGCGTCTAGCCTCCATGGAAACAGGGAGTGGAAATCGCCGGCCGGCGCTGCGAAGAGAGCGACGCCTCCCCCGGCGCCCTCGAGCGAGCCCCGGTACCGCGCCGGCTCTCGAGGCGGAACAGACAGGTCTCGCTGAATTCTATCCGCGGCGACGGGGTTTCGCAACCGCGCCCCGTGGAAGGACCTCCGCCCGCGTCCGAGAGCCCCTCGAAACCCCTTTTCGCGCCCGCGGGTCGGAATCAACGATGAGAAGTCACCTTCGGAGCCTGTTCACCGCTGCGCTCATCGCGGCCAGCGTGCTGGCCTTCACCATCGGCGTCCTGGGTCCGCTGTTGCCGCCCTTCGTGGGCGCGCCGGACCTCGAGCGCCGCGTCGTGCTGAACCATGCGTCGCGCCCCACGGTCCGCCTTCAGAACAAGGAAGGCGGCATCACCGTCCGAGCCGACGCGGGCCGCCACATCCGCACCGACATTCGCATCCGCGGCTTTGAACGGACGGAAGGCGTGCGGGACCGCGCGGAAGCCCATCTGGCGGAGATGGTGAACGTCCGAGACGCGGGCGGCGTGCTGGAAGTGGTGACGGAACCCAAGGCCTGTCCCGACGGCGTGGCCTTCCGGGTGGACGTGGACGTGCGCGTGCCGGCGGGGACGGACCTGGAAATCGAGAATTCGAACGGAAACGTGCGGGTTCTGCGGGGGTGCGGAAGCGTCGCCGTATACGGACGAAACAGCGACATCGAAATCGTCGAACCCCGCGGCAAGGTCGCCGTCAACAGCACCAACGGCCGCATCAAGGTGGTGGGCGCCTCCCAGGACACGGATTTGGAGACCATCAACGGGAGCGTCACGGCCCGGATGCGGGGCGGATCCCTGCGGGCGCGCACCATCAACGGAGGAGTCACGGCCTGGATCCTCCACCCCGGTGTCCGCTACTGCGAGTTGACCACCCAGAACGGCGGCATTACACTGCTCTTGAATAAGGATTGCTCCGCTTTCGTCGAAGCCCAGACGGAGAGGGGCTCCGTCATCTCGGAAGTGCCCCTCGACACGTCCCACGGCGTGCGCCGTGCCCGCCACGTGGAAGGAAACATCGGGCGGGGCAGCATGTATATCTCGATAGACACCTTGAATGGAAACGTACGTATCGCCAGGAGCGAGTGATGGCAACGGATAGCCCCGCCCCGAAGGATGCCCGCACCTCCGAGTCTCGGGAAGTGTCCGACCTGGAACTCGTGGGCCAGGTCAAGGCCGGCGACATCGAGGCCTTTTCGGAACTGGTGCGCCGGCATGAACAGAACGTGTACAACCTGGCCTATCGCTTCATGCGCGAGCCTTCGCTGGCGGAGGACATGGCGCAGGAGGCGTTTCTGAAGGCTTTCCGGCTTTTGCGGGGCTTTCGCGGCGCATGCAGCTTCTCCACCTGGATGTACCGCGTCACCTGCAGCGTCTGCCTTACCGAACTGACGCGGCGCAAACGGCGCAGCGAGGTGGAGCTGTTGCCCAAGCACGCGGGGGCGGCGCCAGCGGCCGCTACCGACACCGCCGACATACCGGAGCTGATTCGGGGCTGCGTGAGCCGGCTTCCGAGCCACTACGCGGAGATCATCCGGTTATACTATTTTCAGGAAACGTCTTACGAAGAGATTGCCCAGTTGCTGGCCATACCCATGGGCACCTTGAAGACGTGGATGCACCGGGCCCGGCACCAATTGCGCGCCATAGTCGAGAAGGAACTGCGGGACGATGGACTCGAGGCGGCCCTGTAGTCTGGATGAGGCGCTCGAGGGCCTGCTGCACAGAGAGGTATTGAGACCCTCGCCCGGCGGCCTTCACCGGCGCATTACGGCACGCGTTCGCTACGTGGCGCTGCAGAACGAGGAGTGTCGACGGTTTCGGCGGGCGTGCCTGAGCCTGGCCGGTGTGGGGGCCGCCGTGGTCGGTGCGTTGGGAATGGCGGCCTGGTGGCTGGACCTGCCCGCGCGCGTGGCCACCCAGACTCCCGGAGTCCGGGGACATCTCGACCGGCTCGCCGCAACGGCGTGGCATTCGGGGTACCCCGTTCTTGCCCTGGGCGGGCTGACCCTGGCCCTGGCCGCCGGCGCCGCCTTCGCCATGCGTCGGCGCATGCGTTAGGCCGAGTCGTAACGCCCTTCCCCTCTCCCCTTCGACTTTCTCTTCCCCGTCCGCACCCGATTCCGGACGGGCCGCAACGGTCCCGTCCATCGCCTCTTGTCGCTTTGAGAAATCACTTCCATCCGGGGAAAGCCGATCCGACCTGAGGGGACTCCGCTGGAAGAGGCGCCCACCGCGGTCCGGCCCCATCGATTGCAGGCTCGCCAAGAGGGGTGTCGGTACGCGGTATCGGGCGGGGCGGAATAAAGTCCGAACCGTTGGGAATTACAGGATAGGAGCCGAGGCGAGACCCATCCGTCGCGGCCTCTTTCCCGCGAGACCGCCGCGGGCCGTATCGGGCCGGAAGGCCGGGGTTCCGCGACGGGAATGAAAGCGAGACGTCAGGCGTTTTCGCGTCGCAAGTCTTTTCTTGGAAAGGCTTTAACAGCCGAGACCGTCATCGTCGGGGGAGACTTTGCTTGATGGGTACCTTCTGCTATAATCTGCGCCGCTTTCATGCGCGGGCGGTGGATTTTAGTGGATTTGTTAAGGGACGGTCTGGTCGGAAACGGGTCGGCGAGACCGGGGGCGGGGCGGGTCCATCCCCATCCCCGTCGCGAACATGGGAAAGGATGATTCGGCAATGCCGGTGAAATACCACTGCGCCAAGTGCGGCCGCCGTTTCGTGGACTGGGGCGCCGAGAAGCTCGGCTTCAAGTGCCCGGACTGCGAAGACGAGGAGCTTGTGCGTGCCGGGGGCGCGGAGGAGCGCCCCACGAAGCGGCCTTCGTTGAAGCGAGGATTGAAGCGGGCGGCGCCTGTCGCGCCCGTGGAGCCGGACGAGACGGAACCCTACGACACGGAGGCGCCTGCCGCTCCCGACGACGAAGAGGAACTGGTCGGCGAGAGCGAGGAGGAAGAGGAAGAAGAAGCCTTCGTGGCACCGGATGAAGAGGAATCGGGAACGTTTGTCCGCAGTCCGGCGGAGCTCATTACGCCGGATCCGGACGAAGACGAAGTCGAGATCGACATGCCCGAAGAGCTCAGCTTCGGCGAGGTCGCGCCTTCCCTGTCGGAAGAGGTCTATGACGAGCCGGACGAGGAGTTCGAGTAAGTTTCGGTCCTTCGGTTCACGGACAGACGCAACGGGTCAGGCCTCGGCGTTGGCACACGCCGGGGCCTTTGTCATTGGATGGGCGCTTGGCACGCAGCGGCGTGCAAGGGGAGGTCTTCACGGTGGCACGGATCGTGGTGGGGCTGGACGACTTGACCTTCGGGGAAGGGCTGCAGCGCGCGCTGGAAGCCGAGGGACACGACGTGCGATGGGTTCGCGACGGACTGGCCGCGTGCGAGGAGTCCCTTTCGTCGCCGCCCGACATGGTGTTCTTGTCGGGCTCCCTGCCGGTGTTTGACGGATACGAAGCCTGCACCCGGCTCCGGCAGGACCCTGCCCTCTCCCCCACGCTGCCCGTGGTGCTCGTGTCCGACGCTCCGCCCAACCCTCGACGGGTCGAGGCGGCCGGATTCAGCGATGTGCTCCGGACGAGCGAAGGAAGCGCCGTGCTTCGCGAAATGCTGGCGAAGCACCTCGGCCCCCTCGCCAACCCTCGGGCGTGACTTCCCCCTCTCATCGGTCCGCAGCGGGTTGCACCGGGTAGAGAAGGGCGCTACCCTGTG
>CAYVOE010000457.1:0-4282 GCA_964452795.1 uncultured Nitrospiraceae bacterium | reverse complement strand
CACCGGAAATCGGGGCTGGGACTGGGCGCTGGAACGGTTCCTGCCCGACGAAGCGGACCGATACGGGGCGGCGGCGGCCGTGTTTCGACGGGCCTTGCTGCCGCCGGACGGGCTGTGCGTGGTGCCGTGGTTCACGCTGCCCAATCCCCTGTTCCCCGAGGCCCACGGCGGCGCCGCGTTCTGGGGCGTGAGCGCCCAGACCGAGACGCACGACCTGCTCCGAGGCGTGGCGGCGGGCATGAGTTTCGAGCTGGCCCGGATGTTTTCCACCGTGCGCGCCGCCGAGGTCGTCGACGGGGTGATCGTCACGGGCGGCGCGGGCCAGGCCGCCTATTTCCGGTCGTTGATGGCCGCGCTGTTCTCACCCCTGCCGGTCCACATTCAGCGCGACGAAGACCTGGCGGTGGTGCGGGGGGCCTTGCACGCCTTCGGCGGCAAAGCGGTGGCGGGCCGCCTCCAGAAGGTCTCCGCCCCGAAGGCAAGCCATCACGAGGCCATCCGCAAATCCTACGAGCGTTACCTGACGGTGTTCGATCAACTGTACGGGTCCGTGTCCATCGGCCGGCCCTTTCACGTGGAGGCACGACTGTCATGAAAGCACCCCGAGTGGGCCTGTTGCCCCTGTACCTGAAACTGTACGACGACGTGAGGCCGGATGCCCGGGAGAAGTTCGACCCCTTCCTCCGGCAGATTGCCGAAGGATTCGAGGCTCGGGGCGTGTCCGCGACGACCGCCGGCGTGTGCCGGGTGGCGAGCGAGTTCCGCGCCGCCCTCGAGCAATTGGAAGCGGCCGACGTGGACCTGCTCGTCACCGTCCACCTGGCCTACTCGCCTTCCCTCGAATCGGTGGACGCGCTGACCTCGTCGTCCCTGCCCCTGCTGATGCTCGACACCACCATGCACGCCGACTTCGGCCCCGCCACCGACCCGGCCCACATCCTCTATAACCACGGCATCCACGGCGTGCAGGACCTGGCGTCCATGCTGCGGCGACGGGGTCGGCCCTACCACGTGGTCGCGGGACACCTCGAGGAATCGGACGTCCTGGACCGCGCCGCCGGCATCGCCCGGGCCGCCCGAGCCGCCCACAGCCTGCGCGGGATGCGGGTGCTGCGGATCGGGGAGACTTTCCGGGGCATGGGCGACTTCGCCGTTGAAGACGACACCCTGGCGAGCGAGTTCGGCATCCGGGTGGACCAGTCCGATATCGAACCGCTCCGGGAGCACGCGAAGGCGGTGACCGACGCCGAGATCGAAGAGGAGCTCCGGATTGACCGGGAACGGTTCTCCATCGAGGTGCCGGAGGAGGTGCACCGGCGCTCGGTGCGCGTGGGCCTGGCCCTGCGTCGGTGGCTCGAAGCGGGCGGCTACCGGGCCTTCAGCCAGAACTTCCTCGCCTTCACTTCCGGCGACGAACCCATCGACACGGTGCCCTTCCTCGAAGCGTCGAAGGCCATGAGCCGCGGCCTGGGCTACGCCGGCGAGGGCGACGTCCTCACCGCATCGCTCGTGGGAGCATTGAACGGGACCTTCGGCGACACCAATTTCACCGAGATGTTCTGCCCCGACTGGAAGGGCGGCACCGTGTTCTTGTCCCACATGGGCGAGTTCAATTTCGCCTGCGCCGCCGGGCGTCCCCAGCTCGTGGAGCGGGACTTTCCCTGGACGAAGGCCCACAACCCGGCCGTCGTGACCGCCGCCCCGGCGCCCGGGCCCGCCGTGCTGGTGAACCTGGCCCCCGGTCCCCACGACTCCTTCGATCTCATCCTCGCCCCCGTCGAAGTGCTGGGCGACACCACCCACGAAGCCATGCGCAACAGCATCCGCGGCTGGATCCGGCCGGAGTGCGATCTGGCAGCCTTCCTCGAGCAGTACTCGCGGTTCGGCGGCACGCACCACTGCGCCCTGGTGCACGGCGGGCGGGTCGAAGTCCTGTCGGCTTTCGCCGAATTCGCCGGGATCGGATGCAATGTCATCGACGGAACGACCGGGGCGGCCGTCCCCGGTCGGACCGGTGTGGCGCCGGCGGCGGCGCTGCGTTAGCCCTTTTCCGAATAGAACCGGCGTCTCCGTTACGAATTGAACCGGTCCTCGATCCCGCGACCCGACGGACGCGGGATCGAGCCGACCGTCCCCGCTGCGAAGCCCACGGCGCGCAGGCGGGTTGTGTGGTGCGCGAATGTCGCGGGTCCCCTGATGGAACCGGGCGAAAGCGAAAACGCCCGGAGCGGGATTCGATTTTCCCAGAGCGGGAGGAGAACGGGAGATGAAGCTGGGCGGCATCGACGTCAGCATCTTCGTGCTGTACGTCCTGGCGGTGATGGCGCTGGGGTTGTGGGCGGCCCGCAAGACCGTCGGCACCAAGCGGGACTATTTTCTGGCGGGCGACAAGCTGTCGTGGTGGATGATCGGCGGCAGCATCGTGGCGTCAAACCTGAGCAGCCACCAGTTCGTGGGCATGACCGGCGCCGCCTACGACCGCGGCTTCGTGGCCATCACCGCCGAATGGGCCGCCATCCTTCTCGGGCTCAACGCCCTGCTCTGGATCTTCCTGCCCTTCTACCTGCGCAACGGCTTCTACACCATGCCCGAATACCTGCAGCGGCGCTTCGGCGAGGCCTCGCGCGTGGCCTACGGCGGACTCATCTTCCTCATCTACGTGTTCGTCGAGATCGCCGCCGTGCTCTACCTCGGGGCCCTGGCCCTCCACGAAACCCTCGGCGTTCCCATGTTGCTGAGCATCGCGGGCCTCGCCGTGCTCACCGCCCTGTATACCATCACGGGCGGCCTGCGCGCGGTGGTCTACACCGAGATGATGCAGCTGGTCGTGCTCCTCGTGGGCGGCGTCGCCCTCTCCATCGCCGTGATCCATGCCGTGGGCGGATGGGACCAGGTCATGGCCACGCAGAAGGAATGGGACCTCATCCTGCCCATCGACGACCCCGACTACCCCTGGACCCAGTACTTCGGCGGCGCCCTGTGCATCAGCACCTTTTACTGGGCGACGAACCAGTTTATCGTGCAGAGGGCCCTCGCCGCGCGCAGCGAGAACCACGCCCGCATGGGCGTCGTCATGGCGCAATACGTGAAGTTCTTTCTGCCCTTCATGACCGTGCTCCCGGGCCTCATGGCCGCCAAGCTCTACCCCAACCTGCCCAAGCCCGACCTGGCCTTCCCCACGCTGGTCGAAGAGCTGTTGCCCACGGGACTCGTCGGGCTCGTGCTGGCGGGCCTCATCGCCGCCATCATGTCCCACGTGTCGGGCGCGGTGAACTCCTGCACCACCATCGCGAGCATCGACTTCTACCTGCCCTACATCAAACCCGGCGCCTCGGAACGGCAGACCGTATCCTTCGGCCGAATCGTGGGCATTGTCGTCGTGGTGATCGGCATCCTGTGCGCCTGGGCCCTCACCCGCTTTTCCGATCGCCCCGTGTTCATCTTCCTCATGAACGCCTACGGTTACTTCGCGGCCGGGATCGCCGCCATGTTCGTCCTCGGCATCTTCTGGAGAGGCGCCACCCACGCCGGCGCCCTCGCCGCGGGTGCCCTCACCCTTCCCATGTCCGCCGCCCTCGACTTGTTCTGGCCCATGCCCTTCGCCAACCGGACCGGCATCGTGTTCTGGGCCTGCATCGCCCTTGGCGCCCTGGTCAGCATCTTCACCACGCCCAAGCCCGCCGCCGAGTTGAAAGGACTCATCTGGTCCTGGCACGGCGCCGTCTCCACCCAGGACGCCGACCCGCCCCGCGGCCTCATGCGCCCCTTCCTGTGGTGGCTCCTGCTCAACCTCATCGTGGTCGTCTTGTACATCCGATACTCATAGGCCTTCGCCATACAGGCCGTCCACAGCCGCGTCCCCGCTGGAGACAGATCCTCCGGGAAAATTCCCCGAAGGGGATGCCTACGTTAGCCCTGGGTCAGCGAGCGTAAGCGAGCGCCACCCTGGGTGAAGGACCGCCACCCACCCCCGTCTTTTCCCCGAAGGGGATACATACATAGCGATGCAGGTTAACCATGGGACGGGACTGTTCCGCCACCGGCGACCGTCCCGCCCACCGTGGGACTACGAGGACTGCGCTGAGCGAGGCGGTGAGCCTGCCCCCACCCGTCATTGCGAGGAGCGGCCCTCCGTGAAAGTCCATACGGGAGGAGGGTATACGTCGGTTCCGCCCGCACCGTCTGTGGGCGCCCCTAAAGAGCGACGCGGCAATCTCACCCGTGGTGGGACGAGGACTTCGCGCACAGGGATCATGGGCTCATGTGAGATTGCCGCGTCGCT
>CAYVOE010000456.1:0-4296 GCA_964452795.1 uncultured Nitrospiraceae bacterium | reverse complement strand
CCCAGGAAGGGGCTCACGTAGGTGGCCCCCGCGTTGGCCGCCCAAACGGCCTGGGTAGAGTTGAAGATCAGCGTGGCGTTCGTCTTGATGTCCCGTTCCCACAGCTTGCGGAGCACCTTCAATCCCGTGAAGGGGTCGAAGTTCCGGTCCACCGCGGTGTATCCGCCCACGGGCACCTTGATCACGCTGTTCGATCCCAGCGCGCTCAACTCCTCCGCCTGGGCCACCATCTCGTCGGCCTTCAACTCCGTGAGCTCGAGGCTCACCGGCAAGGGGTCGAAGAGGCGCAGGATGGCCGTCATGATGTCCTTGGCCTCGTCCCACGAACCCGCGCCGGCCTTCTTCAACAACGTGGGGTTGGTGGTGACGCCGTTGATGATCCCCGCCTCGAGGAGCGGCCTCAGCTCCTCGATGTCGGCGGTGTCGGCGAAGATCCGCGGGGCCCGGGCCGCGGGATGCTCAATGGACTTGTCCAGGGCCGTGTCGTTGACGATGGGCATCTGGCGGCGACGAGCCAGCAGCGCCGATGGGATGGTGCCGATGTCTAACATGGACGATTCTCCAAAGGTTGCAATCGATCCCCGCCCATACCCGCAGCCGCTTCAGCATGCCAAGCCGCCCCGCCCCGACGCAACCGCATGCCTTTCCCGCGCCGGTGCGGTATGATGGCCGGGATGACGCTCCCGTCGATCTTCGCCGTGCCTTCGGCCCCGATCCCGGGGAGGTCACACCGGTTCACCCCGTTTCAAACCCTCTGCGAAAAGACGGCGCGGGAGTGCGTGATTCATGCGTTTCGACTACATCCGGAAGGCCCGGCTGCTCTCCCGGCCCAACCGTTTTCTCCTGCGATGCGAAGGACCCGACGGCGAGCCCGTCGAGGCCTTCCTCCCCAATCCGGGGCGCATGACGGAACTCCTGCTTCCGGGGGCCACCGTGTACATCTCCCCCAACCCGAATCCGGCCCGCAAGACCCAGTGCACGGCCGTGGCCGTCGAGCGGGACGGGGTCCCCGTCTTCCTCCACACCCACGTCACCAACGCCGTCGCCCGCCGCCTCATCGAGGAAGGCCGCATCCCCGATCTGCGGGGGTTCGAGATCGTGCGGGCCGAGGTGCCCGTCGGGCGCAGCCGCTTCGACTTCCTCCTCCGCGACGCCCGGGGCGAACTCTACCTCGAGGTGAAGTCGTGCACCCTCTTCGGCAACGGCGTGGCCATGTTCCCCGACGCCGTGACCGAACGGGGCCGGCGCCACCTGCTCGAGCTCGGCGAAATGGCCCAACAAGGCCGGCGCACCGCCGTCCTCTTCGTGGTCCACACCCCCACCGTCCGCTGGTTCATGCCCGACTACCACACCGACCTCGCCTTCAGCCGCGCCCTCCTCGACGTGCGCGACCGGGTCCGCATCCGGGCCGCGTCGATCCGGTGGAAGCCCGACCTCACCCTCGGCCGGACCGTGCGCCTGCTGGAAGTGCCGTGGGACTACATCGACCGCGAAGCCCGGGACCGCGGCGCGTACCTCCTGCTGTTGCGCCTCGACCGCGACGTTGCCGTCGAGGTGGGCCGCCGCGGAATCGAGACCTTCCGCGCCGGCTGGCACGTCTACGTCGGCTCCGCCCGCGAGAACCTCACGGCCCGCGTCGAACGCCACCGGCGCGTCAACCGCAAGAAATTCCACTGGCACATCGACTACCTGCGTCCCCACGCCGCGGAATTCGTCGCCCTGCCGATCCGCACCTCCGACCCCGTCGAGTGCGCCCTCGCCCGGGCCGTGGCCGAGATTCTCGAGCCCGGTCCGGCCGGCTTCGGCTCCTCCGACTGCGCCTGCGCCACACACCTCTACTTCAGCGCGGAACCTCCGCTGCACCGCCCCGATTTTCACCGCGTCCTGCAGCGATTCCGCATGCGCCCGCCCCGAAAACCGCACCCAAATTCGCGCGCCGTACGCGAAACCGATTGAAAAGGGTCGGCGACGGGTGGCACACTGAGGAACGGTTCGCAGCAGAACCCATAAACCTATATGAAAGCAGTACGGTCCTGCCATGTCGCGATTTTCGCGCCTCAAACTCCGCTGGGCGCCCCAGGCCCAGGACTTCCGCCAACGCGTCGTCTACCCGTGGGAAACGCCGAGCATCATGCGTCGCCACATCCTCACGGGCGCCATGGGCAACGTGCACCTGACCCTCACGTCCGGCATCTTCCTCATCGCCTTCGGCAATAACCTCGGCGTCACCATCTTTCAATGGGGCCTCCTCGGCGCCGTCACCTCCTTCGCCCTGGCCTTCCAGCTCGTCTCCGCCCACTGGTCGGCCCGGGCGGGACGGCGCAAGATCCTGTGGTTCGGCAGCGAGTTCACCGCCCGCGTGCTGCGCGCCTTCTCCCTCATCGGCGCCTACTACCTCTACAAGCGAGGTCACACCGAGGCCGCCCCGCTGGCCCTCCTGGGGCTCATGAGCATTTCGAGCGTGTTCAACGCCTTTTCCGTACCGCCCTGGTACAGTTGGCTCACCGACATCATCCCCGAGAAGTCCCATGGGACCTTCATGGGCCGCCGCGACGCCTGGATCTCCTTCGCCACCCTGGCGGTCACCCTACCCGCCGGCTACCTCATCGACCGCGCGGCCGATTTCGAAAAGACCGACGTGGTGGCCGACGTCTTCCTGGTGGGCATCCTCTTCGGGTTCCTGGACCTGATCCTGCACCGGGTGATCCCGGAGCCGCCCATGCAGCCCGACGCCCGCGTCTCCTTCACCGAACGCGTGCGGGTGCCGCTGCGGGATTCCGGGTTCCGGCCCTGGCTCGTGTTCCTCATGTGCTGGAACTTCTCCATGACCCTGGCGGGCGCCCTGTGCAACGTCTACTTCGTCGAAGACCTCCGCATCCGCGACAGCTTCTTCACCGGCACCTTCGTCCTCGTGGCCCTGCCTTTCGTGGCCGTGATCTTCACCGCCGGCTGGACCGGCGCCCTGGTGGACCGCATCGGCATCCACCGCGTGCTCCTCTGGTCCCACCTGCTCTGGGCCACCCTGCCCCTCTACTGGATCGTCGCCACCCCCGCCACCGCCGCCTTCTGGCTCGGCGTGAACTCGGTCATCGGCGGACTCGCCAGCGCCCCCGCCATCAACGCCACCAACAAGCTGCTCAGCCGCGTGCCGCCGCCCCACCTTCGCGGCATGTACATGGCCGTGGCCGCCTGCCTCAACAGCCTCGCCGGCGGGCTCGGCGCCCTGGTCGGAGGCATCTTCCTCTCGGTCCTCGAGGGCGGCCGGTGGGATGTCCTCGGATGGCAGGTCGTCCCCTTCCATCTCCTGTTCATTGCGTCCATGGTCCTGCGCTTCGGCTCCTGGACCCTCCTGTTCCGCGTGCGGCCGCCCGCCATCGACGTCGTCCTGCCCCTGCGCAAGGCCGCCTGATACGGGTCGCGGCTTGCCCGCCCCGGCCAAGCAGTTGATCTTTGTCTCCGGCGGGACGCCAAGCCGCGCTATGACACCTTGACAGCCTCCGAAAGCCGTCCCTATACTGGCGCCGCCACACCGGTCCGCTTCCCCGGACCGTCACAATCGCCAGTTTCGTTCCCCAGCGAGGAGCCCGCCCTCGGGGGCCCCTTCCCATCTCGCTTCCACAACGAAACGGTTTCAGAACCAAACGGGATCCCGCCATGAGCGTATTGCAGGAATTCAAGGAATTCGCGGTAAAGGGCAATGTGGTGGATCTGGCGGTGGGTATCATCATCGGCGCCGCCTTCGGCAAGATCGTCAGCTCTTTCGTAGACGACCTGCTGATGCCGCCCATCGGGAAGATCCTGGGCAACGTGGACTTCAGCGACCTGTTCATCAGCCTCGACCCGTCGAAGACCGAGGGCATCGCGTCGCTGGAACAGGCCCGGGCCACGGGCGCCGCGGTCATCGCCTACGGCAACTTCATCACCAACATCATCGACTTCCTGATCGTGGGCTTCGCCGTCTTCCTCCTCGTCAAGGGCATCAACCGGCTGAAGCGGCAGCCCGAGGCCATTCCCGACACCAAGGAGTGCCCGCGCTGCGCCTCCGCCATCCCCTTGAAGGCTACGCGCTGCCCCCAGTGCACGTCCGACCTCGCCTAGCAAACGAAAAACCCTCCGCTTCTCGCGGTCGCAAGAAGCGGAGGGCAACCAATTCAGGGTGTTATCCGACTCCGGTCAATCCACCGGAAGACGGCTACTGTCCTTCCGGACGCCGAAGCTCGCCGATGAGCTGCTCCGGACCGAGGCCCGCAATCTCCACCTTCGGATTGTGGACCAGCTTGACGATCCGGTAACGGG
>CAYVOE010000455.1:0-4297 GCA_964452795.1 uncultured Nitrospiraceae bacterium | reverse complement strand
GATGGTCTCGAGGTCGCGCATCTCGCCCACGAGGATGACGTCGGGGTCCTGGCGCAGGACGAATTTGAGGGCGTCCTGAAACGAGTGGGTGTCGCCGCCGACTTCCCGCTGGTCCACGATGCACTTCTTGTGCTTGTGGATGTACTCGATGGGGTCCTCGACGGTGATGATGTGGGCTTCGCGGGTGTTGTTGATGAGATCGATGAGAGAGGCCTGGGTCGTGGTTTTTCCGTGGCCTGTGGGCCCGGTGACCAGGATCAGCCCCTGCTTGGCGTTGGCCAACTCCTCGACCACCGGCGGCAGGCCCAGATCGTCGAGGCTGGGGATCTTCTCGGGGATGGGCCGAAAGGCCGCCGTGACGGCCCCCTTCTGCAGGTAGACGTTGACGCGGAAGCGCTGGTTGCGGCCCGCCGCCAGGGAGAAATCCAGCTCCTTCCGCTCTTCGAAGTGGGCGATCTGCTGGGGCGTCAGGAGCTTGAACACCAGGTCCCGGGTCTGCTCGGGCGTCAGCACGTCGCCGCGCGTGCGGAAGAGCTTGCCGTTGACCCGCAGGATGGGCGGGGCTCCCGCGCTGATCAACAGGTCGGAGGCGTTGCGCTTCTCGATGAGCTCGAAGAGTTCATTCATATCCATCCCGACACCTCTCCTCTCGGCCGTTTCGGCGCGCACGGCCTCCCGCCTCGGTTTCCGGCATGATAACTGGACGACGGAGAACGGCGCAATGCCCCCGTCGCCGATCCGCCCGCCGGACGGATCTTCGGCAAATGCCGGGAATAATGCCGGGCCGGGCCCGGCCGACGCCGCGGACGCGGGAATTTCCCGTTTGAATTGTCGCGCGTTTCGTTGCTATACTCTCGGACTTGTCCCTGGACTGCCCAAATGCGGTTCATAGTGCATGATCAGCATGATCTATATTGAAAGCATATCCCCGGCCGGCTCGAAGCGCGTGCCGGGCGCCGGAAGGGGCGTTGGACGTTGCGGTGGGGCGTAGCCAAGCGGTAAGGCACCGGGCTTTGGATCCGGCATGCGTAGGTTCGAATCCTACCGCCCCAACCACTCCATGGGCGCGGGAAGCGGGAGCGGTGGCTTACAGTAAGGAAATGAAGATCTTCTGCGGGAGTGCGTCGAAGACCCTCTGCGCGCAGGTGTGCGAACACCTCGGGATCCCGCAGGGATCGGCGGTCGTAGACAGTTTCAGCGACGGCGAAGTTCGGGTTCAGCTCGGCGAAAACGTGCGCGGCAAGGACGTGTTCATCATCAACAGCACCTCGCCGCCGGTAAACGATCATCTGCTCGAGTTGCTCATCCTGATCGATGCGGCGCGGCGTGCCTCGGCGGCCCGCGTCACGGCCGTCCTGCCCTATTTCGGCTACGCCCGCCAGGATCGCAAGGACAAGCCCCGCGTGCCCATCACGGCCAAGCTGGTGTCGAACCTCATCGTGGCGGCCGGTGCCGATCGCGTGCTCACCGTTGACCTGCACTGCGACCAGTTGCAGGGCTTTTTCGACATCCCGGTGGACCACCTCAGCGGCGAGCTGGTGTTAGTGCGCCACCTCATGGAAGGGCCCCTCGACAACGTGGTGGTGGTGTCGCCCGACACGGGCAGCGCCAACCGGGCCCGCACCATCGCCAACCGCATCGAGGCGCCCCTGGCCATCGTCGACAAGCGGCGCCCCAAGGCCAACGTGTCGGAAGTGATGAACGTGATCGGCGAGGTCCAGGGCAAGCGCGCCCTGGTCTTCGACGACCTCGTGGACACGGCGGGGACGCTGGTCAAGGCGGCCCAGGCCATCAAAGACAAGGGGGCCGTCAGCGTCAGCGCCTGCTGCACCCACGCCATCTTGAGCGGGCCGGCGATTCGGCGCATTGAAGATTCGGTGCTGGACCAGGTGATCGTCAGCGATTCGATTCCGCTGCGTCCCGAGGGCCAGGCCTGCAAGAAGATCCAGGTGGTGTCCTTCGCGCCCCTCATCGGCGAGGCCATCAAGCGCATTCACCACGAAGAGTCGGTAAGTATCCTCTTTACGTAGACCGGATTTTGGAGGCGGTAAGAACATGGAACTGCAAACCCTCAGCGTCAAGGTGCGCGACGGCCGCGGCAAGGGCCCGGCGCGCCGGGTTCGGCGTGCCGGCGGCGTGCCGGGCGTGCTCTACGGCGGCGGGAAGGACCCGCTGGCCCTCGAGCTTGATCTGCGCGAATTGAGTCGCCTGCTCCACGGGCGCGGCGGCGAACACGCCGTCGTGCAGCTGGACGTGGAAAACGACGCATCCCTGAGCGGGCCCGCCCAGATCAAGCAGGTGCAGCATCACCCCGTCCGCGGACAGGTGATCCACGCCGACTTCATGCGTATTCGCCTCGACGAGCGGATCACCACCCTGGTGCCGGTCGAGCTCGAAGGCCGCGCCCCCGGCGTCATCGAAGGCGGCATGCTCGAGTTGGTGCTGCGCGAGGTCGAGGTCGAGTGCCCCGCTCTCGAGGTGCCCGCTCAGATCGTCGGCGACGTATCCGAGCTCAACATCGGCGACACGCTGCGCGTATCGGCCCTGGTGGCGCCTCCCAACGTGACCATCATCACCGATCCCGAGCGCACCGTGGTCGCCGTGCACGCGCCGCGCGTGGCGGAAGAAGCGGCCGCACCGACCGAGGAAGCGGAGGCCGAGCAGCCCGAGGTGGTCGGCAAGAAGGAAGAAGAGAAGGAAGCGTAGCCGGGTGGTGGTTTTCGCACGATGGCAGAGCCGTGAAGGCGCCGCGGGCGGCGGAGCCCGGGCCGCGTGAAGGTCATCGTCGGTTTGGGCAACCCCGGCACGCGCTACCGGAACACCCGGCACAACGTCGGGTTCGGCGTGCTGGATCGTCTGGCGGAACGCCTCAACACTTCCTTCGGCCGCGAGAAATACGACGCCGCCGTCGCGGAGGCTCCCTATGGCGGGCACAAGCTGCTGCTGGTGAAGCCTCATACGTACATGAACCGCAGCGGCATCTCCGTGGCCCAGGCCGCGCGCAACAACGTGCAGGAACCGGCGGAGGACCTCTTGATCGTGACGGACGACGTGAACCTGCCGCTGGGGCGGCTGCGGATCCGGGCCGGCGGCAGCGCCGGTGGCCACAACGGCCTGAAGTCGATCATCGAGCATCTGGGCACGCAGGAGTTTCCGCGCCTCCGGATCGGGGTGGGCGACGAGCGCCGGGGCGCGGACCTGGCGGACCACGTGCTCAGCAAGTTCCGGCCCGACGAGTGGCCGGAAGTCGAGCGGGCCATCGACCGCGCCGCCGAAGCGGTGCTTCGCTTCGTCGAAGAGGGCGTCGAGCGCACGGCCAGCGAATTCAATCGGGTGGCGCCGTGAAGAGCGCCCCGGAGACGGAACGAAGCGGATCGAGGGACATGAAGCACACGATTAGCATCCTGGTTGAGAACCATTCGGGCGTGCTGGCCCGGGTCTCGGACCTGTTCAGCGCCCGGGGCTACAACATCGAGAGCCTGTGCGTCGGCGAGACCGAAGACCCCACCGTGTCGCGGATGACCGTGGTGGTGCCGGGCGACGTCCGGGTGCTCCAGCAGATCATCAAGCAGTTGAACAAGCTCGTGGACACCGTGGAGGTCATCGACCTCACGGGCCAGGATTTCGTGGAGCGCGAGCTCGTGCTGCTGCGGATCGCCGCCGCGAGCCACCGCCGCAGCGAGGTCATCGAGATCGCGAACATCTTCCGCGCCAAGGTCGTCGATCTCGGTTCAAAATCCATGATCGTGGAAGTGACGGGGTCGCAGGCCAAGGTTCGGGCCTTCATCGACATGATGCGCCCCTTCGGCATAGAAGAGCTGGCGCGGACGGGCCGGATCGCGATTGCCCGCTCGGACAAACACGGAGAGGAAGGAGAGGGGAATGGCTAAGATTTACTACGAGAAGGACGCGGACCCCGCGCTGCTGGCCGGCAAGACCGTGGCCGTCGTGGGCTACGGCAGCCAGGGCCACGCCCACGCGCAGAACCTGCGCGACAGCGGCGTCAACGTCATCGTCTCCAATCGGCCCGGCTCCCGCAACTATCAGATGGCCCAGGAAGCCGGGTTCGAGATGGTGTCGGTGGAAGAGGCCGCGCGCCGCGCCGACATCCTCACGCTCCTGGTGCCCGACACGGTGCAGAAGGGCCTCTACGAATCCAAGATTCAGAACAACCTGCGGGAAGGCGCCTGCCTGCTCTTCGCCCACGGGTTCAACATCCACTTCGAGTGCATCAAGCCGGCCGCCAACCTGGACGTCGTCATGATCGCGCCCAAGGGCCCCGGCCACCTGGTGCGCG
>CAYVOE010000454.1:0-4299 GCA_964452795.1 uncultured Nitrospiraceae bacterium | reverse complement strand
TCGTAGTCGGCGATTTGCTTCATGGCCGGGTGCTTTCCGACGCGGCGGAACCAGTAGTGGCTGTTCGAGAAATCGCCTTCCCGACGGTGCATGATGCCGTGCCAGAACGACCCCGTGGCATCTTCGATCTGCTGGCTGACGGTGTGGCTCCGGTCCAGCTCGTCGATGTAGAGCCACAGGCCCGCGGCGAGGACGGGTCGGCCGGCGATCCCCGGTTCCCGCAGTATCTTCGAGAGCTCCTCGACAAGTTCCGGCGAGGCGCCCCGAGACACCACCAACTGCGACAGGGCCTGATCGAGGGGCAAGCGGTCGAAGAGGGGTTGCAGGGCACGGGAGACGTTGTCGGGGAGATTCATGGGGCCATCCTCCTTTTTTCGGGTCGAGTCCCCGCGTCGGGGGCACGCGAGAAATTACCGTAGAAAGAAGGGCTGGGTCCAGGCCATGCGGTCGCCTCGACCCCAGCACTCAAACCGCAGGTACCGGGCTGCGCAGCCCGCCACGTCTATCTCGAGGGTACGGGCCTCGACGGACGCTTCTCGTCGTCCGAAGTCGGCGTGGGCCACGATGAGCTCCGCGTCTTCGGTCTCCACGCAGATGCGCGTGCCCTCGACCGACACGGAGCGCAGGGTGACGCCCGTGCTGGCGTAGAACCGGCCCTCGCGCAAGGCGTCCACGATGGACGCGCGGTCCCGCGACTCGGTCCACACCACGTTCCACGCCCGGCCCTCGTCTTCCGGAAAATGGGCGTCGTCGTTGGCAAAGCCCCAGACGCGCCGGCCCTGGCTCAGGAGGCGGTCCCACCGGTCGGTGGCCTGGGGATGGCCCGCCTGGCGCAGGACGACGGCGTTGTAGATCTCGATGCCCACGTATCCGCTCCAGCTCTCGAGGTAACGCTGGGGGCAGTGGTTGTAGGACGTCTCCCAGTTGGGGTGATTGATGACGGCGAATCCGCCCGTCTTGTTGATGGCGTTGATGACGCGCCGGCGGTCTTTGGCGGGCCGTACCCGCTCCGGGGCGTCCACGTGGAGCACATGGGGGCCGCGGGCCGTCACTTCGCAACCGGGTATCAGGACCATCCCACGGGGATCGAGCCCGTCCACATCGACGAGCACGTCGTGGTCGCTGATCATGAGAAAATCGTATCCCCGGGCGGCGTAGGCGTCCACCAGTTCCTGGGGGGTGCGGATGCCGTCGCTCATGACGGTGTGGGCGTGGAGGTTCCCCCGAAGCCAGGCGCCGGGGCCGTTGCCGTAAGGGTTATGCAAGTTCGATGTCATTCAACTGCCGTTCGTGGTTCCGTGCTTGTCGGCCGCCCGTGCATGTGGGCGATTCCGTTTACCCTAGGGCATGGCGAACTTGATTTCAACCGTATTCGCGCCGTTACTAGCATGAGCCCGTCCGACTTTTTGGGGGCGGTCGTCCACATCAAGTCAGGAAGACCGCCCCCGAAAGGTCATGGGGATGCAATACGGCAGGGCTTGCTCCGCACGGTCCGACGTACCGAATCTACCGCGCGGCGCGGTTCCGATACACCGCTCCCACGGTGATCGCCAGGGGGATCCACGCGACAAGGACGCCCAGGATCTCGAGGGGGCCTCGGCCGAACCCCAGGAAGGCGCCTGCCAGGAAGCACACGCCCAGTCCCAGGGGGACCCAGGTGGCTCGACGGGATGCTTGATTCATCACGTTTGCTCCGCCGGCGCGGGTGAAGTCGCGCGCACCTCTTTCCGAGTGACCGCCAGGCGCCACCGGCGGCGGAGTCGGTAGCTTGACTGCAGGGCTCCGCTGATGGACAGGGCGCCCGCGCTCAGTCCCAGCACGCAGTACACGACCTTCATCCCCAGGCCGGCGAAGTCGCCGAAATGCAGCGGCACGCAGATGAGGACGGCCGCTACCCACCAGGGGATGGGCAGGGTCGACACCTGTTCCGGCGCGTTTATGGGAACGAGGGTCACCACCGGGATGTACTGGGTGAGCGAGTCGGAATGGGCGTGGAAGCACATGTAGTGGTTGGGCCCTTGGAGCAGACCCGGGTAGATGGCCGTGGTGACGGGGATGTCGGGCCGGGCCAGCCGCGCCTGGCGCACCGCCTCGTCGATCGGCGGCAGTGCGCTCGCATCGGCGGCGGGCGTATCCGCCTCGTGCACGAGGGCCTGGGTCTCCGTGTACACCCAGATGCGGACCCCCATGAATCCCACCGTCAGGGCCACGCCCGTCACGGCCATGAGCAGATTGAAGGCCAGGCTGCCTGCGCCCAGGACCTTGTGAAAGTCGGCCGAGGCCCGGCGCAGGCCGCGATCGAGGCGTATGCGACCGAAGATCGCCGCCTTCATGAACGGTCCGTAGATGAGCAGGCCCGTAACGGTCGAGACGAGGAGCAGGAAGCCGATGAAACCCAGGATCAGGATGCCCGTGTTGCCCATGAGCAGCGATCCGTGGAGCTCCACGATGAACTCGTTCAGCCGATGGGCCGGGTCCTCCGCGGAATAGACCGCGCCTGTCGTCTCATCCAGCGTGTAATGATGGTGATTGTGCTCGTCGTCCTCGACGTACAACTCCCACGTGGACGTGGCGTTGCGGTCGCGGAACATCACGGACGGGTGGGTCCCCGGATGGAGCGCCGCCAGTTGTTCCAGCGCGGTCTGGAAGGGAGTCTCGCCGTCCATGTCGACTGTGAGGACGGCGGCGCTGCCGTCCCGGTCGCTGAAGGCGCTCTCGATTTCCTCGCTGAACACCAGATAGGCGCCCGTCAGGCTCAACAGGAGTACGTTGAATCCCGACGCTATCCCCGTCCAGAGATGGATGCGGTGTAACCAACGAGTCGTTCGCATCTGCACTTGCCCCGTTATCGTCCCGGTGCGGGTTGGATCTTCGTTCGATTAGTTCGCGTAGGCGACCGACATGTCCACAAGCGGTCCGAAGCTCGTCGACACGGGCAGCTTTCCGGGGTACCGCACGAACTCCACGTGTCCGTCGAGGTAGAGCACGTTCGACCCGCCGGGGATGTGGTTCAGAAACGCTTCGTACCCGGCGCTGTTCGGCTGCCACCGATACCAGTCCCACACGATGGCGAGCTGGCTCTGCGCCACCGCCGCGCCGGCGGGATTGTTGATGTCGGTGATCATGAACCGCTCGATGCCTTCCTTGAGGCGGTGGACCGTCCGGGTCCCGTACGTCTCATGGGTGAAGCTGAAGCTGTTCAGGGCGAACCGGTCGAGCTGCGACAGGTCGCCGGTGTAGATCGCGCCGAAGTAGCCGTGGCCGAAGACCTGCAGGAAGCCCGCCGATACGTCCACGCCCGGCACCGGCGGTACGGCGTTGGGATTTCCCGTGGGCAGGTTGTAGTCGGTCTCCGTAATCGCGAAGCCCGTGTAGGCGTAGCTCGGGCGCTTCCATTCGGGGCCGCCGTGCACGCCGCAGGGGTCGAACTGACCGTTCGGATCGCCGGGGGGCCAGTTCCAGTCGCCCGCCTCGATGTCGGCTCCGTCGATGTCCGAGGGGCACACGGCGATCTTGGCGTCGGAGACGTATTCCGGATACATCCCGCGGAGTTCCACGAACATGACGTAGGGGAAGGCCTGGCACGGCACGCCCTGGGCGGGGTCCGACGCCCGGAGGGTCATGGGGGGATACTCGGAGCCGCGAGACTCGCTCGCGTACATCTTGAGGGACAGACCCCATTGCTTGAGGTTGTTCTGACACGCGGCGCGGTTGGCGGCTTCCCGCGCCCTTGCCAGGGCGGGCAGCAGGATGGCCGCCAGGATGCCGATGATGGCGATCACCACCAGCAGCTCGATCAGGGTGAACCCGGTCGTACGAGTTCGAGACATGGTTGCTCCTCCACAGTGGATGCATTTTCGCGGTGTATCCCCGAATCCCCCCGAGGCAGGGTCAGCCCCAAGAACCAAAGTTCTGTATGCTGAACATTCGCTCTATATACCGGAGGAAAGTGAACCATGTCAAGCAAGTATTCGAGTCGGCCATTCGACCCGACCTTCCCGACACCGACGTCCGCCCCGCCCGTCGTAGGACTACGAGGACCGCGCTGGATGAGGCCGTGAGGTTGCCCCCACCCGTCATTGCGAGGAGCGGCCCTCCTGTGGAAGACCATACGAGAGGCGGGTTTACATCGATCCTGCCCTTGCCGCGCGTGAGCGCCCAAGGAGAGCGACGCGGCAATCTTTACCTATGGAATGACCACGACTTCGCGGACAGGGATCAAAGGCTCAGGTGAGATTGCCGCGTCGCTCCTGTAGGGGCGCCACGGGATGGTAAGGGTGTGTATGCATTCAAAGGCGC
>CAYVOE010000453.1:0-4312 GCA_964452795.1 uncultured Nitrospiraceae bacterium | reverse complement strand
CGTCCCGACATGCGGGTGCAGCGGGAGCTCAACTTCGCCATCGTCGACGAAATCGACTCGATCCTTATCGACGAGGCCCGCACGCCGCTGATCATTTCGGGGCGGCCGGAAAAGAGCACCGACCTTTACTTGAAAGTCGACGAGGCCGTGCGCCGACTCCGGAAGGGCGAGCATTTCGAGCTCGAGGAGAAGGGCAAGCACGTCATGCTCACGGAAGACGGCATGACGGCCATCGAGCGGCTCCTGGGGGTGGAGAACCTCTTCGCCGACGACCAGCTCGGCATCGTTCACATGGTCGAGCAGTCGCTCAAGGCGCACCATTTCTTCAAGCGCGACGTGGAGTACATGCTGCGCAAGGGCGAAGTGCTCATCGTGGACGAGTTCACCGGCCGCGTCATGGAGGGACGGCGGTACTCGGACGGCCTGCACCAGGCGATTGAAGCCAAGGAACGGGTGCCCATCCGGCACGAGACCCAGACCATCGCCACCATCACCTACCAGAACTTCTTCAAGCTCTACAACAAGCTGGCGGGCATGACGGGTACCGCCGAGACCGAGGCGATGGAGTTCTCCCAAATCTACAACCTCGACGTGGTGTCCATCCCCACCAACCTGCCCCTCATCCGCGACGACATGACCGACCTCGTCTTCGCCACCGAGTCGGGCAAGTACCGGCACGTGGTGAACGAGATCATCGAGACCCACCAGACCGGGCGTCCCGTGCTGGTGGGCACCGTGTCCATCGAGAAGTCGGAGCTGGTGGCCAAGCTGCTCAAAGAAGCGGGCGTGGACGATTTCCAGGTGCTGAACGCCAAGTACCACGAACGCGAAGCGGCCATCGTGGCCAACGCCGGCAAGCGGGGCGCCATCACCATCGCCACCAACATGGCCGGCCGCGGCACCGACATCAAACTTGGCGAAGGCGTGCGGGAACTGGGCGGACTGGCCATCATCGGAACGGAGCGCCACGAGTCGCGCCGGATCGACAACCAGTTGCGGGGCCGTTGCGGACGCCAGGGCGACCCGGGCACCACCCGCTTCTTCCTCAGCCTGGAAGACGAGGTGGCCCGCCTCTTCGGCGGCGACAAGGTCAAGAAGCTGGTGGACTGGATGGGCAGCGAGCAGATGGACGACGAGCCCCTCAGCCAGCGCATGGTGACGCGGTCCATTGAACGGGCCCAGCGCCAGGTCGAACAGCACAACTTCGAGATCCGCAAACACCTGCTCGAATACGACGACGTGATGAACACCCAGCGGAAGATCATCTACGAGATCCGCAAGGAGGTGCTGGAAGACCGCGACGTCACCGAGCGGCTCCACAACATGTTCGCCAACATCGTCGACGACATGGTGGCGGAATACGCGCCCGACGACGTGCTGTCGGACGAGTGGGACCTCGACGGGCTCAGCCTCCGGTTCCGCCAGATCTTCGGCATGGAACCGAATCTCGAGGGCGACCCCGCCACTTCCGAAGACCTGGCGGATGCCCTTAACGAGCAGGTCCTGCAGGCCTACAAGAGCCGGGAAGACGTCATCGCCGAGGATCTGCGCGCCCAGGTTCAGGAGCAGACGGACCGGGACTATTCCCACGTCGACTTCAAGAGGCTGGCGCGCAAGCAGATGCACAACCTCGAGCTCATGGCCCTGTTGCGTGCCGTGGACGAGCGCTGGATCGACCACCTCTACTCGATGGACTACCTCAAGGAGTCGGTCCGCCTGCGCGCCTACGGCCAGCGCGACCCCCTCGTCGAGTACAAGAACGAGGGCTTCGAGCTCTTCGAGCAGATGATGAAATCCCTCGAGGAAAGCGTGGCCCAGACGCTGTTCCGCGCCACGGACCCGGAGATCATGAAGGCCCGGCGCACGAGCGCCAAGCTGGGGCGCCCCCTGGTGCAGGAAGACCCCCTCGCCAAGCTCGCGGAATACCAGTACATCAGCTACGACAAACAGGCCGACCACAGCTTCAGCGCCTACGATACCAGCCGGTTCGCCCTGGCCGGACAAGACCCCAACGGTCCGCCGCGCTTCGCGGAGGGCAACGGCGCCCAGCAGGAGGAAGAGGCCCGGCCCAAGCGCGAACCGGTTCGGGTCGAGTTTCGCGTGGGCCGCAACGACCCCTGCCCCTGCGGCAGCGGCAAGAAGTATAAGAAGTGTTGTGGCGCGGAAAATACGTAATCCTCTCCGCCGCGATCCTCCTGTTCTGGGGCGCGATGCTCGCGCTCCTGCTTGAGCGGGAGGTCTTCGTGCCCCGCCTGCCCGCGGCCGCTCCCGACGCCGCGGCCCGGGCCGCCGCCGAACCGCGCGACTCCTGGATGGGCGTCTACCTGCCCGGACGGCAGCGCGTCGGCTGGATCCACACCCGGACCGGGCCCGAATCGCGGGAGGACGTCCCCGGGGCCCGCATGATCCTCGACGCCCGCCTCCGCCTCACCGTCCTCGGCGAACCCGCCGACATCCGCCTCTCCGGCGACGCCTGGTCCACCCTGGACGGCCAATCCACCGACTTCGCCTTCGCCATGGTGTCCGGTCCCCACGACCTGCGCATCCGCGGCGAAGTGGAAGGCGGATTCCTGACCGGCGAGGTGCACACGGCGGGAGAGGTCATGCCCCTGCGCATCCCCATGGAGGGCAATCCCCTCTTTTCCGGGGGTCTGGGCGCCTTTCCCAACATTCCGCCCCTCGAGCCGGGCCAGCAGTTCCTCATCGACACCTTCGACCCCCTTACCTTGTCGGCCGCGCCCGCGCGCCTCTCGTACCTCGACCGGGAGGAGTGGAACGTGGACGGGCGGACCGTCCCCGCCACGGTGGTGCGGGTCGAGGCCTCGGGCCTCGAGTCGAAGGTGTGGGTGACCGACGACGGCGAGGTGATCCGCGCCGAGACGCCTTATGGATTTACCCTGGCCCGCATTTCCGCGGCCGAAGCCGCCGAAGCCATCGATCCCGGCGCCGTGACCACGGACCTGATCACCGCGCTGGCGGTTCAGCCGAGAGGGATGCGGCCCTTCCGAGGGGCGAGGCACATGGCGTTCCAGGTTTCCGGACTCGATCCCGAGGTGCTCCTGCCGACGGACGAGGATCAGCAGGCCCGGGGCGAGATGCGCTACGTCGTCACCCTGCCCGAGGCGCCCCATCCCGGCGAGTCCTATGCCGCCCTCGACGATTCGGAGCGCGCGCCGGCCCTCGCGGGCGATGCGCTGCTGCCCGTCGACCACCCGCGCATCGTGGAAGAGGCCCGCCGAATCGTGGGCGACGAAACGGACCCGTGGAGACAGGCCCTTGCGATTTACACGTGGGTGTATGAGAACATCGAGAAACGGGCCGTCCTCAGCGTGCCCTCGGCCCTCGACGTGCTCGACACGCGCCAGGGCGACTGCAACGAGCACACGGTCCTGTTCACCGCCCTCGCCCGCGCCGTCGGACTGCCCACCCGCATCGCCCTGGGCGTGGTGTGGAGCGAGGAATTGAACGGGTTTTACTATCACGCGTGGCCGGAGGTTTACGCGGGCCGCTGGGTGCGCATGGACCCCACCCTCGGCCAGCCTCTGGCGGACGCCACCCACGTCAAGCTGGCCACGGGCGACGTCGCCGAGTGGGCGCGCATCCTGCCCTATCTCGGTCGGCTCCAGATCGACGTTACCGACATCCACTGACTCGTGAACCGCGTTCCGGGGGGTGAATTTCAGATGACCATCCGCCTCATGTGCCGGTGACTTCGACTACAGACATGATCGTTCTCGAAAATCTTACGAAACGCTTCGGCGCCAAGACCGCCGTCGACTCCCTCACGCTGAGCGTGGCGCCGGGCGAGTTCTTCTGTTTCCTGGGCCCCAACGGCGCCGGCAAGACCACCACCATCAAGATGATGACGGGCCTGCTCCTTCCGACGGCGGGCCGGGCCGTCATCGGGGGCCATGACGTGCGCGAGAACCCCGTGGCGGCCAAGCGGCTCATCGGATACATCCCCGACCATCCGTTCCTGTACGAGAAGCTCACGGGCCGCGAGTTCATGCGCTTTGTGGCGGGGCTGTACCGCATGCCCGAGGCCAACGGCCGGGCCGAGGAACTGCTCGAGCTCTTCGAGGTTCGGACCGTGGCCGATCAGCTCATCGAGGATTACAGCCACGGCATGCGCCAGAAGCTGTCCTTCGCCTCGTGCTTCCTCCACGACCCGCAGATCGTCATCGTGGACGAGCCCTGGGTGGGCCTCGACCCCAAGAACATTCGCTTCGTCAAGGACTTCCTGCGCCGCAAGACCCGGGAGGGCCTCACCGTCTTCATGTCGACCCATACCCTCAGCATCGCCGAGGAAGAG
>CAYVOE010000452.1:0-4335 GCA_964452795.1 uncultured Nitrospiraceae bacterium | reverse complement strand
ATGGCCTCCGTAAAAGCCCGGCCGGCAATATCACCTTTTATAGCGTAACGAGATATTTCCATTGCACAGTGTTGCCAAGTTATATCGTGTCGGCTATAATGTGTAAGGTATGTTCTTTCAAGTTAGGCGACAAGGGGTCCCATGGCACAGAATACAACTTCGTATCACTTCCGATCAAGCCCTGTCTCCGATGCTGAGGCATATAAGCAGCGCGTAGCATCTGCGGCAGAACGTGTGGACGTGTTGGGCCTGAAGAAAGCGTGGATCGCTCGCAGAATCCGAAGAACGCGCCCTCATGTGTCCGCCGTCCTCAACGGTCGGCAGCGAGGAGAAGGAACCCTCCAGCTGATCGAGGACCTCCTCGCGAAAGTGGAAACCGGTAAAATCGTGAAGCGATGAGCATCGGGTGGATGACACGGGTGTGGGATTCGCCGGAGCCGTCGCATCCGACGGATCGGCTGATGTTGCTGGCGCTGGCGGACAACGCCAACGACGAGGGGTACTGCTGGCCGAGCATGGAAACCCTTCAGCAGAAGTGCCAGCTCCAGACGATCCGCGGCGCGCGGAAGGTGTTGGAGCGGCTGGAAGAGCACGGATTCGTCCGGCGCATCTCCCGACCTGGACGGAGCAACGTCTACGAACTCGTTGCACAGCGCCTCGACACCCCGGAACTCCCGGGCCGGGGTCGAGCAGAATCTACCTCGGAACGCACGGACCGGGGTGGGGAGGAACGCCGGGACCGGAGGGACGGAACAGGCGGACCGGGGAGAGCGGAACCCGAGGACCGGACAGCCCGGAACGGGGGGACCGGTAGAACCCTCATAGAACCATCAAGGGAACCCTCTATCAACAACAGCGGGCAGCGCGACAACGGTGAAACACCTGTTGTTGTTGCTCTTGGATCAGATCTGGTTGAGATGTTGGTGCAGCGGGGCGTGCATGCACCAGTGGCTCGTCAGTTACTGCAGCAGTACGGAGCCGGGCAGGTGCGAGAGCAAATCGAGCACTACGATGCACTCTGCGCCGAAGACGGAACGCCTAGCCGGCCAGGCTGGCTCGTCCAGGCGATCAAGGAAGGCTACCCGCTTCCGCATTCACAGCGGGAAGTATCCAAGCTGTTCACGTACCAAGAAATGCTGGCCTGGTGCGAAGCGCGAGGCGATCTCAGACTAACGCGAGAATTCATCCCGGTCAAGCAGGAGGGCAAGACGTTTTTTCAGTTAACCGATGCCCGAAGTTCGACAGGTGTGACAGACCGAAGTCACAGAAAGATATGAACTTTCCAGAAGCCCCAAGCTCTTCGCCGCAGCCGGGCGAGATGCTGGTTCTCGTTTCCTCGACCGCACTCGAACAGATGCGCCGGCAGATCGAGCGCCTCATCAGTGCGATAGGCGCCCAGCCGACGAATAGCCAGGAAACCGGACCCGATTACGTGGAGCCCGGCCCTCGGTCGCCGCGAAAGTACTTCACACCCGAAGAGCTGATGGAGCGGTGGGGCTGGGGAAAGACGAAGGTCTACGAGATTCCGGAATTCGAACTGCCCTACTGGAAGAAAGGGCAACTCAAGCGCTACTTCTGGGCGCACGTCTGGGCCTACGAAGGGCGCATCACTCGAGAACAAGCCGACGCGTTTTATGCCCTACAGGAGGCCGAACTCGAAATTCTATCGCATCCGCCTGCTAAACTTACCCGGCTACGGTAGTATCGGCCAGGTCAGTTGCCGCGTCACGTCGAAAGCCATCGCCCGGCAGATGGAGGACCTGGTACGCTGGATCGCCGAGAAAGGGCTGGAGGATCTATCCTGGCACCGGCTCCTTGACGCTCTTCGTGTCGGCGAGATCACACTGCCCGATTTGCTCAAGGCGAAGAACGAGCGGCGCCTCGACGAACTCAAAAACATGGTGCAGGATCCACCTCTCAAGCGAGCCATAGACGAATACCTCGCCACCGCTCCCGGGTACGATACCGAAAACGGGTTACGTGTCCTCTTCGAAATGGCCGAGCGCGAAATTGGTCCCAGACCTCGCTTCGGGATTCTCCGTAGCGGAAAGAATGTCACCCTGCTATGTGCACGGGCTAAACGAGAAGGGGGCCGTCCCTCCGACGAACACCCGAACGGCCGGCCAATGGCACACAACTCGGTGCGCCGCACCGTTCTGCTCTCGGCCAGCAAGCTCGTCCGTTTCCACCTCGGTAATGCCGAGCGCGACCGCATCTTCGCCGACGTCGACTTCGCCCGCGAGAACGACACGCGGGACGTCTGGCTACAGGCGGAGGAGATCGCCCGGCTGCTGAAGGCCTGTGAACCCTGGTTCCGTCCCTTCGTGCTCACCGCCCTCTCCACCGGTGCCGACCGTCTCCCCCTCATGCGCAGGCTCGTGCGTGACGTCAAGCTCATCTTCGACAAAAAGACCGAGACGTTTTCCGGCTCTATCTACCTGCGCGATTCGAAGACCGACGCCCGCCCCCGCGCCGTCGCAATCGTCGATCCGGTCTGTCGGGCGCTACTGCCCCTATGTGCTGGAAAAGAACCCAACGACCATGTGTTCTACGGCCCCACCGATGAAGGCCAGGAGCGCGCCGCCCCGATAACAGCCTTCCAGGTCCGCTACTGGTTCGAGAAAGCCCGGGAAGCTGCCGGACTGGAATACCTCCGCTTCAAAGACCTGCGCCGAACCTGGGCCGTGAACGCCGACGAGGCAGGCCTGAACCTGGGCCAGATGAAATCCGGCCTCGGCCACGGATTGGATGAGACGACCGTACGTTACACCAATCGCCAGGTCACCCTCGAAACAGAAGCCGCCGAGCGCGTAGCCCGGCAGATGGGGCTGCTGCCAAAAGGTGTCGAGGCCAAAGAGGTAAGGTTGCGATAGCCTGCAACGGAATGATATTACCAGTTTTGCGGTTATAGTTCGATTTACGAGAGTAGCTAAACCTGGATCAAAGTGTTCCCAGTTCGAATTCAGGAGGTTGGCGAACTATGCTGTTTCTCGACCGAAGCAGTACCCACCGGTCGACGCGCTCTCGAGATATGGCAGCGGCGTTAGACATCGAACTCGGCTACCTGCCGACAGTGTGTCCAGAAATCGAATAGGCGGAAGGGCTCCGGCGCTTGATCAAGGAGCATAGTCTGACTGACGGGCTGACGCCCTCGATCGTAACGGCCATGGAGCGAGCCTGCGCCTGTCTTGAGTCCTTGTCTTTCATAAAACTGCCGGCGTGCTGTCCGGAAAATTCTGGCTACCTACTTGGATCCTTCCACGTTGTGAACACGAAGCGTGCACGCTCACACCGCCGCAGCGTTCCACTCTCCTTCGTCAGCCAATGTAAAGCCGGGGTTATACGGCTGGGAGTCTCCCGCTATGACTCTGACGTCTGTGGGAGAGCGTAGGCTACCGTCGATAAGGCCGCATGAGCTTCCTCCAGCCAGCAGACGGAGCACCTCCCCGATCACGAGCGCCGATACTGCAGCGCCGACGAAGGACGCCCCGACCGTGCGGTCGGCGAGGGTAACTAACCCACACCGATCCGCGCCCTTGCCGAGAAGGGCGCGGTAAGCTGGCCGGTCGATGAGCGTCTCAGAAGCATTGTCCCCCGTGGCATCACCTGAGGTGCCCCACCGTTCCCGCGCCCGCTGAGGACCCGGGAACGTATGCATCTGAAACGCCAGGTACTCCGAGGAGCCGGCCCCCAGGCCTGCCTCGATGACGCGCTCGAAGCCGACCTCCTCCAACGCGGCTCGTGCAAGCGCGTTATCAACCCCGCACAGGGCCAAGCTCGGCTCCTCGCCAATTACTTTGAAATCCAGGCCGAAGCGGCGCTCGTAGATGGCCGTGCGGAACCCCCGTGCCTCACACCAAGTCGCCATCGCCCGGGTCTTCCTCTGTCCGAGGAGATGCGCGAAGGTGAGAGGCGAAGTGCTGAGGTTCGCTTCCGACAGAATGTCGAAGTCCTGCAGCACGAGCTTCACCTCGTCCGGTCGGGCATACGGGAGCAGGCCGAGCGTCCACAGGAATGCCTGCCCGAGGTGCCCCAGGCCGATGATCCACAGCCGCGACGGCAGGAGTTCGAGCGGGGGCCCGGCTGCCGTGCTAACGTGCCAGGGGTCCGCACCCGGCCGCCAGAGCGATACAAACTCGTGCTCCTCGGCGAGCCGTCGCCCGCCCCGAAGCGGGACCACGCCGCCGGACCAGCCGTCGAACGTCGCCTGGACGGCAAATCCGTCAGGTGCAGCGCTTCCCTGCGCCGTTCCGAAGGCGACGGACGGCACGCCGACCGCGGGCGCTGAAACCGGCCGACCTCCAAGATCCAGGATGGCCTCCTCGAAGGTGGAAC
>CAYVOE010000451.1:0-4353 GCA_964452795.1 uncultured Nitrospiraceae bacterium | reverse complement strand
CTTGCGCCGGTTCGACCGCATGAAGTACCGCCCGATTTTTCAAACGCTTGGAGTGGGGGAGAGGCGGATCGCCCCCGCGTCAGGAGATCTAACCCATGACCGTCATTGAAGACCTCTATCCTTCGCGCATTGCCGACGAGCCGACCGTCCGCGAACGGGTGGATCCCGTTCTGCACGCCGGACCCGAAGCGGCGGGTCCGGCAACCCCCGACGAGTTGCGCCGCTACGACCGCGACGGATTCCTGTTCTACCCGGCTTTGTTCGGCCCCGATGAAGTGGCCGGGCTTTTCGACGAGTTGGAGCGCCTGCGCGCCGAAAGCGCGCGGGAGAGCTCGCCCCTGGTGTTCCTCGAACCCTCCAGCGGCGAGATCCGGTCCGTCTTCGCCGTCCATACGCTCAGCGAGGCCTTCCGGAACCTGGCCCGCGACCCGCGCGTGCTCGATCGGGCCGTTCAGATTCTCGGGAGCCCGGTCTACATCCACCAGTCGCGGGTGAACCTCAAGCCCGGTTTCGAAGGCAAGGAATTCTACTGGCACTCCGACTTCGAGACCTGGCATGTCGAGGACGGCATGCCCCGCATGCGTGCCCTGAGCTGCTCCATCACGCTCACCGAGAACAACGAGTTCAACGGACCCCTCATGGTGATTCCGGGGTCGCACCGGCACTACATCTCCTGCGTGGGACAGACCCCCGAGAACCACTACCAGGAGTCGCTCCGCCGGCAGCGATACGGCGTGCCCGACCGCGACAGCCTGACCCGGCTCGTGCGCGACCGCGGCATCGTGGCCCCGAAGGGTCCCGCCGGCTCCGTGCTGTTCTTCGACTGCAACATCATGCACGGATCGGCCGGCAACATCTCGCCGTACCCGCGCAGCAACGTGTTCTTCGTGTTCAACAGCGTCGAGAACACGCCGGTCGAACCCTTCGGCGGGCAGGCGCCCCGGCCCGACTTCGTCGCCTCGCGCGATTTCACTCCCCTCGAGCCGGCGCCTCAATCCGGAGGGGCTACGCGATGACGACCCGGGCGGGAGACAAGATTCACCCCGGTTCAACGACGGCGAGGGTCGCGACTTGGGCGGCCCTCGCCCTCCTCCTGCTGGGGAGCATAACGGGTTGCGGCGCGGGCGAAGACGAAGGGAGCTCGCTCGAGCGCGCCCTCGAGTCCGGCAAGGTGCGCGTCGGATTCGCCAACGAGGCCCCCTACGCCTACGTGGACACCGCCACCGGCCGGCTCACCGGCGAGGCGCCCGAAGTGGCGCGGGCGGTGCTCGAACGGATGGGGATCCACGAAGTCGAGGGCGTCCTGACCGAGTTCGGCTCCCTTATACCCGGATTGAAGGCCGATCGATTCGACCTCATCGCGGCGGGTATGTACATCACGCCGCAACGCTGCGAGCAGATCGCCTTTTCGAACCCGTCGTACAGCATTTCCGAGGCCTTCATCGTGAAGAAGGGCAACCCTCAGGGCCTCCATAGCTTCGAGGACGTCGCCCGGAATCCCGAGGCCCGACTCGGCGTGGTCGCCGGAACCGTCGAACGGGGCTACGCCCGCGATCTGGGAATCCCCGACGACCGCGTGGTGGTCTTCCCCGACGCCCCCAGCGCCCTCGCCGGTGTCCAGGCCGGCCGCGTCGATGCCTACGCCGGTACCCGGCTCACCGTGCAGGATCTCCTCGACAAAACGGGCTCCGACGAGGTGGAACGGGCCGAACCCTTCCAGGAACCGGTCATCGACGGCGAAGTCGTGCGCGGCTACGGCGCCTTCGGCTTCCGCAAGAGCGACGGAGCCTTCATCGCGGAGTTCAACCGCCACCTCGCGGAGTACATCGGCACCCCCGAGCACCTCGAGGCCGTCGCTCCCTTTGGCTTTACGGAAGAGGAACTGCCGGGCGAAAAAACGGCCGCGGAGCTGTGCGCCCCATGACACCACCCTTTGACCTGTTGCCGCCGCTGCTGCAGGGTCTCGTCATCACCGTCGAGATCACCGTCGCAGCGGCGGCCCTGGCCGTGGCAGCCGCATTTCTGGCCGCCTTCGGCCGGATGTCGCGCTTCGCGGTAATTCGGAGCGCCGCCGTCACATACATCGAGGTCTTCCGCGGCACCTCGGCGCTCATTCAGCTCTTCTGGCTGTACTTCGCCCTGCCGCTCCTGGGCGTCGACATCTCCGCCATGACCGCCGGCATCGTGGGACTCGGCCTGAACACCGGGGCCTACGGAGCCGAAGTCGTCCGCGGAGCGATCCGCGCCGTGCCTCCGGGCCAGAACGAGGCCGCCGTGGCCCTCAACCTGTCGCCCTGGCAGCGCCTGGCGTACGTGATCCTGCCCCAGGCCCTCGTCGCCATGCTGCCGCCCTGGGGCAACCTCTTCATCGAGCTGCTGAAAAACACGGCGCTGGTCTCGCTCATCACCATCTCCGAGCTCACCTTCATGGGCCAGATCCTTCGGAACGAGACCCTGCGCACCGCCGAGGTGTTCTCCCTCGTGTTGCTCCTCTATTTCCTCATGGCCCTCGTGATCAGCCGGGGAATACGATTCGCCGAACGGCGGCTCTCCTTCGGCCTCGATCGGGGAGGAGCCCCGGGATGACGTTCGACATCTCCTACGCCCTCGAAGTGCTGCCGACGCTGCTGGCGGCGCTGAAGACCACCGTGGCCGCCACGTTTTACGGGACGGGGCTGGCCCTGGTGCTCGGCCTGGTGTGGGCCCTGGGCCGTCGCTCCCGGAGCGGCTGGATCGCCCGGCCCGCCGCGATCATCGTCGAGTTCGTCCGAAGCACGCCGCTGATCGTCCAGATCTACTTCCTTTTCTATGTGCTTCCGATCTACGGCGTGTCGGCCGGGCCCTTCCTCACGGGGGTGCTCGCCCTTGGCCTCCATTACAGCACCTACATGGCCGAGGTCTATCGCGCCGGGATCGAGGGCGTGCCCCGCGGCCAGTGGGAAGCTGCCGAGGCCCTCAACCTCACTCGCGGCCAGCTCTACCGGCACGTCGTGCTGCCCCAGGCCATCCCGCCGGTCATACCGGCTCTCGGAAATTACTTCATTGCCATGTTCAAGGACACCCCTCAGCTTTCGGCCATCACCGTCCTTGAACTGCTCCAGACGGCCAAGATTATCGGTTCCGAACATTTCCGTTACCTCGAGCCCATTACCCTGGTGGGCGTGCTGTTCCTCGTGCTGAGCCTCATGGCCGCCGCCGGGGTGCGGTGGCTCGAGGAACGGCTTGCGCTCCGGAGGACTTAGCGGCATGGACTTCCCCGAACCCATTGTGCGGCTTCGACGGCTCGCCAAATCTTACGGCGACCTTACCGTCCTGCGCGGCATCGATCTCGACATCGCCCCGGGACAGAAGGTGGCCGTTATAGGACCCAGCGGCTCCGGCAAGTCCACCTTGCTCCGGCTTCTCATGACCCTCGAGCGGCCCGACGCCGGCACCATCGAGGTCGACGGCGACTACCTCTGGCATGTCCGCCGCGGAGACCAGCTCGTCCCCGCCGATCGGGCCCACGTCCGTGCCGTTCGCGCCAAGCTGGGCATGGTTTTCCAGCATTTCAACCTTTTCCCCCATATGACCGCCCTCAAGAACGTGACCCTGGCGCCCGTGCGCGTCCTCAAGCTGCCCCGCGCCGAGGCCGAAGCGCGGGCCACCGAGCTGCTGCGCAAGGTCGGACTGGAAGACAAAATGGACGCCTACCCGGCCCAGCTTTCCGGCGGGCAGAAGCAGCGGGTCGCCATCGCCCGCGCCCTTGCCATGGAGCCGAAAGTCATGCTCTTCGACGAGGTTACCTCCGCCCTCGACCCCGAGTTGGTCGGCGAGGTCCTCACCGTCCTGCGCGCCCTCGCCCAAAAGAGCGACATGACCATGATCGTCGTCACCCACGAAATGCGCTTCGCCCAGGAAATCGCCGACCGGGTCCTGTTTTTCGACCAGGGCCGGATCCTCGAAGACAGCCGCCCCGAACGCATCTTCACCATGCCCGAGCAGGATCGCACCCGCGAATTTCTCAAGTCGGTCCTTTCCGTTGGTTGAGGGCAGCTCTCATATGGGCCCGCGAGCGGCCGGGGCCGGTGAACGCGCTCCTTCCATCAGTAACCCCGCGGTTACCGCGCAAGCTCGGTTCCTTCCCGAGACCACCGGCGTTTTGACGGCCTTCGACGAGGCCTTTCCGCGGGGAATCCCTTGATTTCGGGTCGGGAACGTGCAATACTTGGCCGCCGGAAACAGTTCAAACGACCGATGATACGATTGGACTTGCGGAGTCACGGCCGGGGTCATGGGTCGGACCCGTTGCATCCTGTTTCGCGTCGGTCACATGAAACGTATCCGGTACGATCCCTTGTCAGAGTCCGGCCT
>CAYVOE010000450.1:0-4379 GCA_964452795.1 uncultured Nitrospiraceae bacterium | reverse complement strand
ATCGTGATCCCTTTGGACTGCTCTCTCTGAGCACCATTGTAGCAATCGTGACAAACTTTGCGGGGCGTCGCAAGGAATTGACGTTCGCCGGGACCGTTCCGTCGCCCTTTTCCTGTACCTTATAAGGCGCCTTCTCTTCCTCCCACCCCTATCCATAGCGCCTTATCCGCTGTGGGTCCATTGCCCTACAGTTCGGCACGGGTCTTGCACCGATGTCTACCGGGGACTTGTGTTCATGCGACCGCGGCGGAGGGGCGTGTCATGACCATCGGGGGACTGGGGAAGCGGAGTTGTCTGGGGCTGTGGGCGGTTGTTCTGTTGTTGGCGGGTAACGCGGAGGCCGGTCCTCCGATTCTGGCTCAGGACATCGCCCGTGGGAGCGCGTCGTCCGACCCGGTACACCTGGCCGATCTCGATGGGGTTCTCGTGTTCGTGGCGGCTTCGCGGGAACACGGGAACGAGGTCTGGCGCTGCGACGTCGCGGACGGCGTGAGCCTGCTGCGCGACATCTGTCCCGGCATCAATTCGTCCAACCCGCTGGACCTGACGGTGGCGGGGAGGCCTAGCGTTTTTTGGCGCGGGCGTATCGGACATCCACCCGGAACTCTGGAAAAGCGACGGAACCCCGGAAGGCACGGTTCTGGTGCGCGAGATCGACCCGTCGGCCGCCGGATCTTACCCGAGGCGTTTCACCGCCGTGGGGTCGACCGTGTTCTTCGGAGCGGACAACGGGTCCGTCGGCGAAGAGCTGTGGAAGAGCGACGGCACCTTTGCGGGAACGGTGTTGGTGCGCGACATCAACGGCGGTCCCTTCACCGCCGACCGCTCGTCGGTGCCCATCGACATGGTGAACATTCAGGGGATGCTGTACTTTTCCGCCACCGAATACGCCTTTGGGCGGGAGCCCTGGATCAGCGACGGAACGACGGAGGGTACGAAGCGGCTGCTCGACATCCACACGGGCAATGCGGGACGCGCCGACTCGGCCCCGCGCGGATTCACCCTGCTCCCGGTGAACGGCGTCGATACGGTGTTGTTTGTCGCCACCGACCCCGTCGCCGGTCGGGAGCTGTGGCGCACCCGAGGCACGACGGAAACCACGGAACGGGTCCACGACATCTACCCGGGCTCGACGTCTTCGGTGCCGGACTGGCTGGCGCGGGTGGGTGACCGGGTCTATTTCCGCGCCAACGACGGGGTCCACGGGGCGGAACTGTGGGCGACCACGGGCGAGAGCGACGGCACGGTCCTGGTGTGCGACATTCGCCCGGGCGCCGTCGGATCCTATCCCGCGGAGGTGACCGACGTGGCCGGCCGGGTCTTCTTCGCGGCGGACGACGGGGTCCACGGCGCTGAGCTGTGGATGAGCGACGGCACGGCGGAAGGCACGGTGCTGGTTCGAGACATCGTGCCGGGCCCGCAGCCCTCGCGACCGGAGGCCTTCTGCGCCGTGGGCGAGTACCTCCTGTTCCGGGCCGACGACGGCGAGAACGGTTCCCAGGTCTGGGTGAGCGACGGCACCGCCGAGGGTACGGCCATGCTGGGCAAGATCGGCGATCTCGGCGCCACGCCGGGCCCGTTCCGGCTCGTCGGGGCGCGGGCCTACTTCGCCGCCACCCATTCCTCCCTGGGCCGGGAACTGTGGTACGTGGACACGTCGGACCTGGCGCCGCCGCGGGTTTCGGCGATCCAACGGGTAGACGCCAGCCCCACGGCCGCGGACACGGTGCGGTTTCGCGTGACCTTCACGGAACCGGTGACCGGCGTCGATGCGTCAGACTTCAAGGTCCGGCCCCACGGCCTGTTGGGCTCGGAGATCGAGGAAGTCACGGGAAGCGGCGCGGAGTACACGGTAACCGTGCACACCGGGTCCGGCGAGGGGCAGCTCGCGCTGGACGTGGCGGACGACGACTCGATCCGGGACGGTGCGGACCTGTGCCTCGGCGGCTGGGGCGTCGGGACCGGCGACTTCACCGCCGGCGAGGTCTACAGCGTGGACCGGGCGGGTCCCGACGTGCGCCTGAGCGAGCCCTCCGCGGAAGCCACGTCCTCGGGCCCCGTGACGTACCGCGTGACCTACAGCGGAGCCTCGGTCGTGACGCTGACCGCCGACGACGTCGCCCTGATTCGGGAAGGAACGGCCCAGGGCACGGTGCGCATCGCGGGCAGCGGCACCGGCGAGCGGACCGTGGTCATCGAGAATATTTCGGGGAACGGCGCCCTCCGGATCTCCCTCGAGCCGGATACGGCCCGGGACAGCTTCGGGAATCCCGCGGCGGGGGCGGGTCCCAGCGTACCGTTCACCGTCGACTCCATCCCCCCCACGCTCGCCGTGAGCGCCCCGTCCCTCGGGATCACCAACACGGGCCCCGTGGACTACACCCTTCGCTACGGGGACGCAGCGACGGTGACGCTGACGGCCTCGGACGTGAAGCTGGTGCGCACGGGAACCGCCGACGGGACCGTATCGGTCTCGGGAGCGGAGGACACGTGGATCGTCCGCATAGCGGACATCACGGGCGACGGCCGCCTCGGCATCTCCCTGCCCGCGGGGACCGCGCACGACGCCGCGGGAAACCCGGCGCCCGCCCTCGACGCAAGCGAGACTTTTGAAGCCGACAATACCCCGCCCGCGGCGACCCTCTCCGGTCCTTCCACGAATCTGACCACGAAGGGTCCCGTCGCCTTTACGGTGACGTATGCCGGAGCGGACGAGATCGGATTGTCGGCGGCCGACGTCACGCTCGTTCGGACCGGGACGGCGGACGGGACGATTCACGTGAAGGGCGACGGTTCGACCCGTACCGTCACCGTGGAATCCATCACCGGCGACGGCACCCTCGCCGTCGCGGTCGCCTCCGGGTCGGCCATGGACGCCGCGGGCAACGCCGTTCCTGCCCTGGGGCCGTCGACTCCGTTCACCGTCGACAACACACGGCCGACGGTAACCGTAGGGTCGCCTTCGACGGAGCTCACCCGGAGCGGTCCCGTGGAGTTTCCCATCGTCATCGAGGGGGCCACGCGGGTCGAGCTGAACGCCGAGGACGTGGCGGTCCATCGTACGGGCACGGCGTCCGCGACGGCGACCCTGTCGGGCTCGGGCCTGGAGCACCGCGTGGTGACGCTGACGGACATCGCGGGCGACGGCACCCTCGCCGTATCGGTCCGCAGCGGCCCGGCGCGCGACGACGCCGGCAACACCAATGCCACCTCGCCGCTCAGCGCCCCGGTAACCGTGGACAACACGGGTCCGGAAGCCACGATCACGCTGCTGGACAGCAACCCCACCCTCCTGTCGCGCGTCCGGTTCGCCGTGACCTTTACCGAATCGGTGGGCGACACCTTTACGGCGGAGGACGTTACGCTTACGGGCACGGCTGCGCCCGGGGCTACCTTCACGGTGGAGGGATCCGAGGCGGCATACACGGTCACCGCGGACCTCGGCGACGCGAAGCCGGGCGCCACCCTGGGCCTTTCGGTCGGCACCGATATCCGCGACGCCGCCGGAAACGCCTGCCCGGGCGCACAGTCCTTCGTGGAATACCGCGTGGGGAGCGACACGCTGGAAGTGGCCCTGGGCCTGCCGTCGGCCACCCACTTGCGCGCGGGGTCGGTGTCGATCCCGGTCATCTATCTCAACGCCGCGCAGGTCACGCTGACGGCCGATGACATCCGATTGGGGGTGACCGGCACCGCCCGGGCCCGCGTCGAGGTCTCCGGCAACGGCGTCGATTCGAGAACGGTCACCCTCGCGGACATCTCGGGCAACGGCTCGCTGCGAATCGCATTGAAGGCCGGCACCGCCGTAGACGCCGACGGCAACGAAGCGGCCGCCACCGGCTGGAGCACCCCGGTGTTCGTCGACAACGTGCCGCCCAAGATTACGCTGCAGGGTCCCGCCGTGGTGGGAGTTCGTGCAGGAGACGCCTTTGTCGATCCCGGCGCGCGGGCCACCGACAGCCTCGACGGCGACATTACCTCCCGCATCGTGGTGACGGGCACGCCCGACACCACGCGCCCGGGAGACTACATCGTCTGGTACGAGGTGGCCGATCGGGCGGGCAACACGGCGTCCATCACCCGCCTCGTGCAGGTCTACGACGACGAGGCGCCGGCCCTGCCCCTCTCGGCGGGGACGCTGGCGGCGGCGCTGCTTGGGGCGGGCCTGTTCTGCCTCCGGCGGGCCTCCAAATCATAACGCCCGCCGGGACGAGTCAGGCGCCTTCGACGACGGCTTCGGCCATCCGCGGCTTGTCCGGGGTCTCGGCGATGCGGAAGAGGTCGGCCGGCTGAGGCTCGTGGAAGGCGCACCGGTCGACGAGGAGCCGCGCGGTAGCCACCGGTTCCAGGTCGCCGCCGCCGGGGCTCCAGCGATGGGC
>CAYVOE010000449.1:0-4382 GCA_964452795.1 uncultured Nitrospiraceae bacterium | reverse complement strand
CGATCGCTCACCCGTCTTCGGCGGTCGGGTGTCGTCGGTTCATGGGTCGGGCCGGTGTGGGGGTGGGGGCCGGAACCCCGTCGTTCCGGCCCCGCTCCGCTTATAGGATTGCTTCCGCGACCTTGCGGTATGCATGGACGATGTCGTCGAGGTCGTCTTCCGTGAGGCACGACGCGATGGTGAGGAGGACGGTCCGCCGGGCGAGGTCGTCGCAGATCGGCAAGGTGCCGCGGTCGTAGCGGTAATCGGCGGCGAATTCGTTGGCCGGATCGGTCCAGGGCCAGCCTGAGGGCGTCACGCCTCGGCGGTTGACCAGGCTGAGGTTGTTGAAATACCAGTGGAAGTGCCAGTCTTCCATGGAAATGCAGGCCATGCTTCCCTCGGGGCCGTGAATCCCCTCGGCCTTGAGAGCGTCGGCGAACTTCCGGCACAGCGCCGGCGTTTCCAGCGTGGCGAGCAGGAAGCAGCCGCTGTCGCCGTCGGGATCGGGGATGCGCCGGAAGGTCAGCCCGGGGATGTCGGACAGGGCCTCGCGAATGCGCCACTTGGCGGTCCGCATGGACGCTACGATGGAATCGAGCTTGGCCAACTGGCCCAGGGCGAGGGCGCCGGTCACTTCGCTCATGCGGGTGCCGATGCCCCAGAGCTGGTACCGCTCGTCGGCGGAATCGAGCCGTCCGGCGGCGTTGCGGGCGTAGCCCATGTCGTGGACGGCGAAGGCCCGTTTGTACAGGTGCTCGTCGTCGCAGAGCAGCATGCCGCCTTCCCCCGACGACATGTTCTTGTTCAACTGGAAGCTGAAGATCGAGACGTCGCCGAAGGTGCCTGCGGGACGGCCGCGGTACGAGGATCCGTTCGCCTGGGCACAGTCCTCCACGATGGCGAGGTTGGCTCTTCGGGCGATGCGCATGAGGTCGTCCATGTCGCCCGGGGCGCCGCTCATGTGGATGAACAGCACCGCCCGGGTGCGGGGGCCGATCTTGCGCTCGAAGTCGACGGGAGACATGTTGAAAGTGTCGTCGATGTCCACCAGACGCGGGATCGCGCCGGACCGGACGATGGCGCTCAGGCAGCTCACCCACAGATAACCCGGCACCAGGACCTCGTCGCCGGGACCGACGCCCACGGCGCTGAAGGCCACCTGGAGCGCGGCGGTCCCGCTGCCGGTGGCCAGGGCGTGGCGGCGGCCCAACCGTTCCCGGAAGGCATCCTCGAGGGTGTCCACCATGTGCTGGCAGTCGGGGCCGTAGTAGCGGAAGGGGCTGCGGGCATTCACCACCCGCGTCACCAGCTCGGCCTCGTCCGACCCCATCCAATGGGCCCCGGGAAGCTCCCACGGCAGCGGGGTGCTCCGTACGGGATCCCCGCCGTCTATCGCCAGGCGTTCAAACGTCTTCTCGCTCATGAAAATAGTTCCTTGTAAGCTTGGTCGCCGGCGCTTTACGACCGGTCAATCGACCTTGACTCCGGTTTCTCCGCTCAGCACGACCTTCGTGCCGTCCCACGTGCCCGCTTTGGTCGTACCCAAGAAGGAGACGCTGATGACCCCGTTGTCGCGGTAGCCCCAATAAGCCGGCCCCGATTCCCCGGGATTCTCGGGGTTGGAGAGGCTGCACGTCGGCGGATCGGAGAATCGGACGATCATCCCCAGATCGTCGAAGCGCCACGACGTTCCCACCAGCGACTCGAGCGAACCGGCCGTGGCCGGGGGCTTCACTTCCTCGACCCGGTCGGCCTGCTCGAGGTTCACCTTTTCACCGCAACCGCCCCCCAGAAGCACGCAACTTCCGAGAAGCGTCCCCACAACCAGAAAACCGAAAAACCTCATCCGAACAACCCCTGCGATGCGCACCACGGTTGCTTATCCTTACGTCATCCAGCGTGTTGGTGAAGGCCGGGGGGACCGGGGCGCGGCTTCCCAGGAGCCGGCCCCAGACCCTGCCCGACACGAATCACTCGGTGCGGCCGATCAGCCCCAGCCGCCCATGGTCCACATGTACCACCCGAACTTCTGGCGGAACTCCTGGGTGCCGACGCCCGCGTCGGGGTGTACGGGCACCTTGTCGCGCAGACGCACGAACTCGACGTGGCCGTCCATGTAGAGCACGTTGCATCCGCCCGGGATGTGGTTGAACGACACCTGGGCCGACAGGGCGCCGGGGTACCAGGTGGTGATGCCGCCCGCCGCCCAGGCGTCGAACATGGTTACCATCTCGCTCTGGGCGTGGGCGCTGCCGGCGGGATTGTTGATGTCGGTGATGAAGAAGCGCTCGATGCCTTCCTTCATCCGGTGTATGGCCTGGACCAGGGGCGCGCCGCCGTCGTCGGTCCAGGTTCCGGGCGTGTTGCCCTGAATCATGCCGTTGTACACGGCCTGCACGCCGCTCTGCGGGATGTCGCGATCGAGGGTGGCCAGGCGCATGATGGCGAACTGGTCGCCCCAGGGCGTCGACGACGAGCCCGGCACCCAGCCGATGAAGTCGGCGGGCTGATTGAAAGCGCCCACGAACCCATTCTGCGCCACCAGGGCCAGGAGGAGCTGGGACCCGGTCCGCGACGCCCAGGGCACGTAGATGTACGACGGATTGAGGGAGAGCATCATCGGAAGCCACCACTGCTTGGCGAGGGGATCGGGGTGGTTCGCGATGGTCTGAATCTGGGCCGCGAAATCGGGCTCGACGGGGATCGGCGGATGGAAGTTGTAGTCCTGGATCGGGCTGCCGCCGGTCGTGCGCGAGTCGGAGGGGCAGATGAGGATGTTAGGGTCGGTCCAGTATTCCGGGTAGACCTTGTTGCCCGCCACGCCGTGGTAGAGGGTGGTGGGGTTGCCGCCGTTGTTCGAGGGGAAATACTCCGGGCCCGGAGGGAACAGGCCCTTGTTCTCGCCGGCGAACATCTTGAAGATGATGCCCCACTGCTTGAGATTATTTTGACAGGAGGCCCGGTTGGCCGCCTCGCGCGCCCGGGCCAGGGCCGGAAGCAGGATGGCCGCCAGGATGCCGATGATGGCGATTACGACCAGCAATTCAATCAGCGTGAATCCGGTCTTTTTCATGGGATGTCTCCTGATAATGCATGAGCGCAGATGATTTCTGTTCGTGCTTCAGGACAAGGCGCGAGGAAAGATGAAGTGGGTGTGTAGGTGGCCCGTCCCTCCTCTGTCGACACTGGCGATGACGTACGGATAGGAACTGTACGACCCGGAACCGCTCTGGTGTTTCAGCGACCCTGATTAGTAGCATAAGCGGTGGAAAAGCGCTTGTCGTAAACGCGGGAAAGATTGTATGAATCACCGACTGCGCTTCGGGTCGGTGCATGTCGCCCGGGTCGAGGCCTCTGTTTCTTCGGAAATTCGGTTCGCAGCAAAGCCGCCTCGTGCGGATTTCATAAGTTCAGTATTTGTAGGCGTTTAAGTGGATTATGTGATGGTCGCCGGGCGGCCGGGGGCCGGAGGAATCGAAGGATCCGCCGGCGCCCCGGGCCTGCCCGTCAACCCTTTCGGGTCAGCTCAAATTCGTCGACTCAGAACGTGTATTGGGGGATCTTGAGGAGCTCGCCATCCCTGAGGGCGGACTCGTGGGCCACGATGCCGGCGACGGTCATGTTCAGCGCCCAGGCGATGTTGACCAGAGGCTTGCGCTCCTCGAGGATAGACATCACGAACTCGTGGCCCAGGTAGCCGTGGGAACCGCCGTGGCCGCCGGGATCCACGCCCGGGGGCAGCGCCGGCTTGGTCACGTTCATTTTCGAGACGTCTTCGATGCCGTCGTACTTTTGATTCAGCGCGCCCTTCTGCCCGCGCACGCGCCCGGCTTCCGCATAGAATCCCGGCGTGTCCCAGCTCACCACCATACGGGCCATGCCGCCCTCGCTGGTGCGCAGGAGGGCGACCTCGGTGCCGAAGGGGTTCTTGTACGCGTTGTTGTCGGCCTGCAGGAAGGGGACGGCGCTCGGGATGCCCATGCAGGAGACTTCGGTGAAGCTGCCGCCGGTGACGCCCACGTAGTACGCGTTCGAGTGGGTCGGGTACCACTGGGGCGGCAGGCCGACACGCCATTCCTTGTACGAGGGGATGGGGGTGTCGGTGTAGTGGTAGTACTCGCCCTCGGAGTAGACCATTTTGCCGAAGCCGCCGGCATTGTAGATTTGGCGGGCGGCGAAGCAGTCGTCGTGGAAGGTGCTGGTCTCGAACATCATGAAGTTGAGGCCCTTCGAGGCCTTCACCGTTTCATAAAGTCGGTCGGCGTCTTCCAGCGAGCCGAAGGCGGCGGGCACGGCGGTGGCCACGTGCTTGCCGTGCTTGAGCACCTCGATGCAGTGGCGGGCGTGGCTGGGGGCGTCGGTGGCGACAAACACGGCCTCGATGCTGTCGTCTTTCACCA
>CAYVOE010000448.1:0-4392 GCA_964452795.1 uncultured Nitrospiraceae bacterium | reverse complement strand
CAACGGAGCGTTGTCTGCGATGGCACGGAAGCTGGGGAAGGTCCGGGCCAGTTCCTCGCGGCGTGCCGGTTCGAGGGTTCCCACCAACACCAGTTTCTTGTTCCACGTCATGAGAGGTATCCTGTGAAGCCGTTGGACATGAAGCGGACCGTCGTCCGTTCGATACCGGAAACCGAGGATTATGCCGGTTGACGACGAGACGGCACAAGGCCGCCCGGCACAGAGCCTGCTCTCGAACGGACGGATCATCGGGAAGGAAGAAGGAGAATAGCGATACGAACTCGTATTTCACGAGGGCCTGAACGCCCCTTCCGGTCAAACGATACCCGCGCCGGTTCAGGGAGACGGCCATGACCGACCGAGCTTCGGGAACAGACCCCCGACCCGAGCGGAGCCCGCTCCGGATCGCCGCCGCCGCGAGCGTCCATCTGTTCACGGCCACGGGCGCCGTATGGGCCTGGCTGGCCGTGCGCGCCCTCGAGGCCCACGAATGGCAACTGGTCTTCGTGTGGCTGGCCGTGGCGGTGCTGGTGGACGGTCTGGACGGCACCTTCGCGCGGATGGCCGACGTCAAGCGCGTGATGCCCGGATTCGACGGCGCCCTCCTCGACAACCTCGTGGACTACCTCACCTACGTCTTCGTGCCGGCCCTGTTCTTCGGGGCCGCGGGCCTGGTGCCGGAGGGTTGGGGCTTTGCCGTCGCCGCCGTGGTCCTGCTGTCGTCGGCGTACCAGTTTTGCCAGTCCGACGCCAAGACGGACGACCACTGCTTCAAGGGGTTTCCGTCGTACTGGAACCTGCTGGCCTTTTATCTCTTCGTGCTGGACCTGCCGGCGCGGGTCAACGTATCGATCATCGCGCTCTGCGCGGTCCTGGTGTTCGTACCGGTGAAGTACGCCTACCCGTCGCGCATGACGCGCTACCGCCGGTCCACCCTGATCCTCACGGCGCTGTGGGGCGCGGCCCTCGTCGCCATGCTGGTCCTGTACCCGAAGATCCCGGGATGGCTGATGGCCGCGTCGCTGGCCTATGTCGTGTACTACCTGGTCCTGAGCGCGGGCCTCACCCTGTCGTCGCTCCGGAACGAGTCGGTCAGTTGACCGTGCGCAGGAACACGATCCGGTGAAGGCCCTCCTTCGTCAGGCGCGTGCTCGGCGCCAGCGACATGAGGTCCACGTCGGTATCGTCGAAGAGGGTCACCATGTGCTCGCCCCGGGGGCCCGCGTCCAGCTCGAGAAAGCCCCGGAGCCGGCGGTCGGCAAGCTCGACTTGCCACGACGGGACCGAGCCGTGGGAGCTGGGGTAGGGCTCGGGGGCTTTGTCGACCATACGGCTGTGGAGGATCTTGAAGGCCGTGTCGAGCTGGTCGGTGCTGAGGTTGGACATGACTTGATCGGAAACCATTACGAGAAAAGCGTCCATATTCCCACCCTGTCGCGCGGACCCGCCTCCCTGCGGATCCGGATGGGGGCGCGACGTGGCGCCCCAATTGCCCATTTTTGCCCACGTACGCGGCCGGCCTCGGGGGAACCCCTCGGCGGCGCAAGAGACAACCATTTTATCTGGAAACTCACGAAATTGCCAACGCGGAATTCATAATTTCACGCGGCTTGGCCTTCTCGACCAACGTTTTTCTTCTTTATTGCTCGGGCGAACTGAAACGCGGAGCGGGTTTTCACTATACTGCGGGCGCGACGCCCGACGGGCGCACGGGGATGGCTTGATTCGGAGGAAACACGCGATGACGACAGGAATGGGCAGGATTCTACTGTCCGCGGGGATCGTTCTGGCGGCGCTGGGGAGCGCGGCGGAGACGGAGACGGTCGTCCGTCCGGGAGAGACGCCCGGGACCGCCCGGATACAGCTTCCCAACCAATGGTCTCTGGACCCGGTGGGACAAAGCCGCCGGCTGGGCCTGTTCCCCATGAACATGCGCCTGTCGCCGGACGGCCAATACCTGGCCGTGATCCATTGCGGCTTCGGCGCCCACGAGATCATTGTGTTCCGCACATCGGACAACCGGGAGGTGTCGCGGGTCACCCAGCGCAACGCCTACTACGGCCTGATCTTCTCGCCCGACGGCTCGCGCCTGTACGCCAGCGGCGGCGAAGACGAGTTGGTGTACGAGTACCCCTTCGTCGACGGCCACCTGCAGCAGCCGAGGGTGTTGTCGCTGTTGTCGGAGGGTCAGGACCCGGCCAAGGTCAAGGAGGTGCCCTGCGGCATCGACCTGGCGCCCGACGGCGGCCTGTTCGTGGCCCGGACCTGGGGCAACGGCGTGTCGTGGATGGATTCCGAGGGCGGAGAAGGGTCGGTAAAGGGCCTCGCCTTCGACCCCGAGACCCGTCCCTACGACGTGAAGTTCCTCACCCGGGACGGGCAGGTGGAAGGGATGTACGTGAGCCTGTGGGGCGCGAGCGCCGTGGCGCGGGTCACCGAGGACGGGGTCGTCCGGCGAATTCCCACGGGGGACCATCCGAACGAGATGGTCCTTTCGGCGGACGGGAGCCGGCTCTTCGTGGCCAATGCCAACGTCAACACCGTGTCCGTCATCGACACTGCCACGGACACCGTCGTGGAAACCCTCAACACGGCCATGTACCCCAATTCGCCGGAAGGGAGCACGCCCAACTCGGTGGACCTCAGCCCCGACGGGAAGCGGCTGTACGTGGCGAACGCCGACAACAACTGCATCGCCGTGTTCGACGTGTCGAAGCCGCGGCAGAGCCGGGCCCTGGGCCTGATCCCGGTGGGCTGGTATCCCACGTCGGTGCGGGTGTCGCCGGACAACAAGACGCTCTACGTGGCCAACGGCAAGGGGTTCTCGTCCTTCGCCAACCCCGAGGGCCCCAACCCCTACCTGAGCGGGCGCCGCACCACGGAGCAGTACCTGGCCGGGCTTTTGCCCGGGACGCTGTCCATCATCCCCGTGCCGACGGATGAGGAGCTGGTGGGGCTGACGGAGCGGGTCTATGCCTGCTCGCCCTACCGGCGCGACCGCCAGCCCGTGGCCGCGCCGCCTCCGGGGAATCCCATCCCGGCGAAGGTAGGCGATCCGTCGCCCATCAAGTATTGCATCTACATTTTGAAAGAGAACCGGACCTACGACCACATCCTCGGCGACATGCCGGAAGGCAACGGCGATCCCGACCTCTGCCTGTTTCCCGAGCCCTGGACGCCCAACCACCACGCCCTGGCGCGCGAATATGTGCTGCTGGACAACTTCTACGTCGAGTCGCAGGTGAGCGCCGACGGGCACGAATGGTCCACGGCGGCCTACGTCACCGACTTCGTGCAGAAGACCTGGCCGAGCAATTACGGCGGCCACGGACTCGCCTATCCTTCGGAAGGGTCCTTCCCCACCGCCTATCCCACGGCGGGATATATCTGGGACCAGTGCGCGAAGGCGGGCGTGAGCTACCGCAGCTACGGCGAGTTCACGGTCCATCCCCACGGCCCTGATCGGCCGGGCGTGGCGCGGGTGCCGGGACTCGAAGGGCACTTCGATCCGAGGTACGTGGGCTGGGACATGGACATTCCCGACGTGCGCCGGGCGGAGTGGTTCATCGAAGACTTCGAGCGGCTGGTTCAGGAAGATAAGTTGCCGCAGTTCATGATCGTCCGCCTGCCCAACGACCACACCATCGGCACCCGCGCGGGCAAGCTCACCCCGCGGTCCATGGTGGCCGACAACGACCTCGCCCTGGGTCAGGTCATCGAGGCCATCAGCCGGAGCCGCGTGTGGAAGGAGACGGCCGTGTTCGTGGTGGAAGACGACGCCCAGAACGGGTCCGACCACGTGGACGCCCATCGCACGGTCGCCTTCGTCATCAGCCCCTACACCCGCAACCGCGGACTCGACAGCACCTTCTATTCGACGGCGAGCATGCTGCGCACCATGGAGCTCATCCTCGGCCTCGAACCCATGAGCCAGTACGACGCCGGCGCCCGGCCCATGTACAACACCTTCCGGAACGAGCCGGACACCACGCCCTACGTCTGCCGGCCCGTGCCGGAGGAGCTGCGCACGCGCGTCAACGGACCCGACGCCTGGGGCGCCGAGCTGTCCGCGCAGCTCAACTTCGAAAAGGAAGACGCCGCCGACGACCTCGGCTTCAACGAGATCATCTGGCGCAACGTCAAGGGCGCCGACTCCCCCATGCCCGCCCCCGTACGCGCCGCCTTCATCCGCCCGATCGACGAGGACTGAGCCGGCCGGAAGGAAAAAGGACTTGAAGGACGCAAACGACCCAAAGGACATATCATAGGGTAGGGAGAGACCTACTTCACTGGCAACCGGCCACTGGCAACTACCCGGCGCCTGCGGTCGGGGCGGGGAAATTGACTTTCCCCTCGACAACCCGTACAATTCCCGAGCTTTGGCTTGCGCGC
>CAYVOE010000447.1:0-4402 GCA_964452795.1 uncultured Nitrospiraceae bacterium | reverse complement strand
CGGGATGCATTGCTGCGTATGCATCCCCTGGGTGGCCCAATTACCGGCCGAAGCTCCTCCCGTCCCCGTGTCGCGTGCGCGGCGGACGCGATGCGCTCTTGGATACGGAAAGGGCGCCCAGCGGGGGGGTGCCCTTTCCGTTCCGACGTTACTTCACGTGCAGGGCGTCGATGGCGTTGATCCGGGCCTTTACGCGCTTCTGAAGGCTGCGCAGCCCGAGTTTGCGGGCCGCCGCCTGGGTGAGCATCAACGGCAGGCCGTAGCGTTCCATCCGGAACTTGCGCTGGGCCCAGACGTCCTGGCGCCGAAGCCGGCGCTCCATCTCGGGCGTCACCTCGATGCGCGGATGCTCGCTGAGGGCGTACCCCCGGGCCACCATCATGTCGCCGATGCGGGCCTCGACGAGCCGGATCTCTTCCGCCGTCATTTTCCGCTTCCACTGCTCGATGAGCCTGGGGTCAGGAGGGCCGTAGGTGCTGGTGCGGGTGTAGTCCATCATGGCGGGATCGTAGGAAAGCCCGAGGAACTCGCAGACCCGGCCCAACTCCCGCTCGTGGTTGCGAATAAGGTCCTCGTAGGTCAGTTCGACGTACCGGTCGGGCGTCAGGATCCCTTTGAGCCGTTCCCAGGTCTCCTCGGCCTCGAGCCAGCCCGTGGTGCCGGTCCAGGTGTTGCCCGCCCAGCCCATGGCGATGTACGACCGGGCCACGTCGCGGCCGTCGCGGATGAGGTGGATGAAGCGGGCGTCGGGCCAGATCCGCAGAAGCTTGTCGAAATCGTAGTGGACCGTGGCTCCCACGATGTCCTTGCCCGACCATTCCATCTTCTGGCGCAGGAAGCTGTTGAGGAGATCGACGAATTCGAGGCTCGGATCGACCTGGAATCCCGTGTCGTGGAAGATCCGGAGATCGCTCAGGAGGTCGCGGTAGGCCTCCATGTCGGGCCAGCCGTCGTCGGGGAGCCGCATCACGGCGAACTCGAACTCGGCGATGAAGGCGATCTGCGGGTGGTGGTCCAGCATCAGCCGCAGGACCGTGGTTCCGGAGCGCTCGGCTCCCACAAGGAAACAGGGGGACGGGACGGGTTCAACTTTGCCACTCATGTCTCGGCTCCCGGATAGGCGATTACGCAAGGAAACAGGTTCGGACACGGCCGCCAGGTCCGGCGCCGCACAGTTCGGCGAGATTCTACCTTTCGGAGGCGCCCCATGCCAAGGAAACGCGATCGGCGGGAATCAGTCGGACGGCAGGGTCAGCCGGGTACGGCCCTGCAACGCGTGGGACAGGGTCATGTCGTCGGCGAATTCGAGGCCGCTCCCCATGGGCACGCCGTGGGCGATGCGCGACACCGTGACGCCGTGGCGCGTCAACAGGCGCGACAGGTACAGGGCGGTGGCCTCGCCTTCCGCCGTGGCGTTGGTGGCCACGATGACTTCCTGAACGCCGCCCGCCTCGATGCGCCGGACCAGCCCCGCCAGGGTAAGCTCGCTCGGCCCGATGCCCTCGAGGGGGTTCAACGCCCCGTGAAGCACGTGGTAGGTGCCGCGGTAGGACCCGCCCTTTTCGATGGCCATGGTGCCCGAAGGACGTTCGACCACGCAGATCACCGAGTGGTCCCGCCCCTCGTCGCGGCAGATCTCGCAGGGATCGGTCTCGGTGAGGTCGCTGCAGATCGAGCAGGTCTTCACGCGGTCGCGGGCCTCGCGGATGGCCTCGCTGAGGGTCTCGGCCTCTTCGGCGGGGGCGCTGAGCACGTGAAGGGCCAGCCGTTCCGCCGACCGCTTGCCCACGCCCGGGAGCCGGCGAAAGGCCTCGACCAGTCGTTCTACGGAAGGTGAGTCGGTGAGCATGGGCCCTCAGCTCCTCTGGGGGGCCGCCAAGAGCTTGGCCCGTTCCTCCTCCCATTCCTGCAGCTTGGCCTGCCGGGTGAGGATGTCGACGCGGTCCAGGAAAATGACGCCGTCCAGGTGGTCGGTTTCGTGTTGAATGATGCGGGCGAACAGGTCGCGGGCCTCGAACTCCAGGGGCCGGCCGTGTACGTCCTGGGCCCGGACGCGGATGCGCGTGGCCCGCGGCACCGGCACGTAGATGCGGGGCAGGCTGAGGCAGCCCTCCTCGCCGTCTTCGCGGCCTTCCGCTTCGACGATTTCCGGATTCACCAGGCAGGCCGCTTCGCCGTCGGGTTCGTGCAACACGAAAATCCGCCGAGCCAGGCCCACCTGCGGACCCGCCAGCCCCACGCCCTCGTAGGCATACATGGTCTCGAGCATGTCCTGAGCGAGCCGCTCGAGTTCCGGGCCGAATTCGGTTATGGGTTCCGCCACCCGCTTCAACGGGTCGTCGGGATACAAAGTCAGATTCAATATAGACATACCGTCTCTCCTGGCCCCCAATGTAGCACGCCGCTCGGGTGGGCTCAAGGTGTGAAATGCCGCAATCCCGGCGCGCGCAACCCCATCGGGCGCACCCGAATAGGAACACCGAAAGGGGGCCGTTTACTCCGGGCCGGGCCGGTTCAAGCGCGACGGAGCCGGCGTATTCTGTCCCGTTGAAGCGGGCCCCGAAACCGCCGGATAGGGCTCCGGCGACGTGCCCGGCACTCCCTCCGGCCGAGGCACGCGCTCGGGCGGCGCCGGCGTCTCGCCCACCCGTGCCGTGGGCACCACGTCGGCCAGGTCCACCGCGTCGAGCCGGATCAGCATCGGCGAAAGGGAGGGCACCGCGAAGGGGAATTCGACGCGGTCGCCCCGGATCAGGTCGCGTCCGCCTCGGTAATGCCCCTCGAGTTTGCACATGACCGGCTCTTTGCGCAGATTCAGCATATAAAGGTAGGGCTCGCCGCCGATTTCCGTGAACAGCGTCCGCACCCCCTCCACGGGGTAGCCGAACTGATTGACCGCCCGCGGGGTCGGGGGCAGGGCGCCCATGGCGTAGGCCGCGTCCATGGCGTCGAGGTAGTTGCTCGCCGTCTCGGTGCCGCGCACCAGGATGGTCCGCTCCGTGGGCACGATGATCTCGCCGTGAGAACGTCCCCGGGCGTCTGCCGAGATGGGGTTGCCCGTTCGAATCACCACGCCGCCGCCGTCAATATAGGCCTTGACTCGGTCGAAGGCGTCGGGCTCGTAGGGCCGGTCCTGGAGGTCCAGCCGGTCCCCCAATACCTGCAGGTTCGGCATGATCAACACGTCCACCGACTCGAGCTCTCCGGCCTCGATCTGCTGCTCGGTAATGAAGCGCAGCTTCTGGCCCGCGAACGAACACCCCTCGTAGGCCCGGATCATCGAGCCCAGGTAGGGCTCGCCGTCTTCGTAGATCTTCGCCGGCATGCTCCACAGGATGGCCACCCGGGCCGGCATTCGCTGGAAAGCCGCCACGAGGTCCGCCAGTCGGTTGAGGTCGCGGCTCGCCGTGGCGTACCCCTCCACGCACTCCGGCCGGTCGAGGAAGGTCCCCTGCAGGCCGATGGCGTTGCCCGGGGCCCAGCCGCTGAGGGCCGAGCCGTTCAGCCCGCTCATGGCCCCTTCCCACAGGGCGCTGTGCACGTACGAGAACGCGTACCGGCCGTAGGGATCGTCGGGCCGGATCAGGACGTGGTCGGTGTTGACCAGCGCCTTCTCCGGCGCCAGAGACTTCATCAAGGTATAGAGAAGGCTGGCGTGGGGGTACCGCATGGCGTAGACCGGGTCGAGGGGACTGTCCGCCACGGCGCAGCCGGTGAGGTCCATCATGGGCGCCACGGCGGCGCGGTCGGGACGGATGCGCGTCTCTCCCGGTGCCAGCGCATCTTCCGAGAACTCCACGAAGGTCGGCAGGGTGGGCGCCTGGGACGCCACCTGGCCCTGCATCCACGCCAGAAACCCCGTGGCGAGCCACTGGTGGTACGTCTGCCAGTCGTATTGGAAGCTGGGCCGAACATGGTAGCCGAACTTGCCCGGCTCCCAGTCCACCTGCACGTCCTCGATGTCGCGCAGGCGGGCCTTCCACACCAGGTTCAACGCACGCACGTCCGGGTACAGTTCGTGCAACCGATGGATAAACCCGTCGTTCACTTCCGGACCCGCGAACCGGAAGGCGGGCTTCTGAACGATGGCCACGCCGCTGATCATGGGCTCGTTGCGAAGCACGCGGGCCGCGGTCCGGAGGTAGTCCGCCACAGATTCGCGCACGCTGGGATCGATGAGGTCGATGGGGAGGGTGTCCGAACCGGCGACCTCGAAGGGCGACAACAACGCCGCGACGGAAACGTTCGACTGTTCCGCCAGGTCCAGGGCCCTTCGCTGGGCCGCCCACTCGTCAACCGGCGCCACGGGACCCGGCTGGAAGGCCGCCGGTTGGAACTCGAGGGCCGCGAAATTGAGCCCGTACCGCCGCAAGGACCGAAAGGCCTCTTCGGCATTCCCGGC
>CAYVOE010000446.1:0-4413 GCA_964452795.1 uncultured Nitrospiraceae bacterium | reverse complement strand
TCACGGGCGACAACCGGCGCACGGCCGAGGCCATCGCGCGCCAGGTCGGCGTCGACCGCGTGCTCGCCGAGGTGCTGCCCCAGGACAAGGCGCACGAGGTGCAGAAGCTGCAGCTCGAAGGCAAGAAGGTGGGCATGGTGGGCGACGGCATCAACGACGCGCCGGCGCTGGCCCAGGCCGACGTGGGCTTCGCCATCGGCACCGGCACCGACGTGGCCATCGAGGCTTCGGACGTGACGCTCGTCGGAGGCAGCCTGCGGGGCGTGGCCACGGCCGTCCAGATCAGCCGCGCCACGATGCGCAACGTCTACCAGAACCTCTTCGGCGCCTTCATCTACAACACGGCCGGCTTGCCGGTGGCGGCGGGCCTGCTCTACCCGCTCTTCGGGATCCTGTTGAGCCCGCTCCTGGCCGCGGCGGCGATGGCCTTCAGCTCCGTCACGGTGGTGACCAACGCCAACCGGCTCCGTTCATTCCAACCGAAGGAGGTATAAAGATGACAGCGAACATCCTCGTGGCCCTCGCCGGGATCCTGCTCTCGGTCGGTGTGGCCTGGTTCTTTTGGGGAGGCAAGCGCCGGGGCGTCCGCGCCGCGCTGACCTCCAGTGGCTACCAGGAGGCGCTCATCCTGGTCAGGGGCGGCTACACGCCCGACACGATCCTGGTCGAGCGCGGCAAGCCGGTCCGGCTCTCCTTCCGCCGGGAAGAGACGAACGGCTGCTCGGAGACGGTCGTGCTGCCCGACTTCCGCAAGTCGGCGAAGCTGCCGGAAGGGGAGACCGTGCCGGTGGAGTTCATGCCGGAAGAGGCCGGGGAGTATGACTTCCAGTGCCAGATGGGCATGTTCCGCGGCAAGCTGATCGTGCAATGAGAAGGCGGGCCGGGCGCAGTGGGGGCGGCCTGACGTCAAGGGACGACAGGCCGTCCCCGCCCGGGCTCCCTGCTGCCGGTGCCTTCACGCGGGAAGGCGCCTTCCATAACGGCAAGAGACGCGCGATAATTCTGGTGGAAAGCCATGACGACGCCGGAAAGCCCTGCCCCTCAACCGAAAGACAACCTCACAGCAGCCGGAATCGAGGCGGAGCCGACAGGCTGGTCCGCCGGTGGACCGGCTGCCTCCACGCACCCTGTCGGACACCCGGCAAGTCCATTACGTGTCGCCATTATTGGAGCCGGTCCCGCCGGCTTCTACGTGGCTGATGGTTTGCTCAGCCAGCAAACCATCACCGTCGAAGTAGATGTCGTCGACCGGTTGCCCCATCCGTTCGGGCTGGTTCGCTCCGGGGTGGCTCCGGATCATCAGAACATCAAAAAGATCACGCGCGTCTTCGACAGGGTGGCCGCCCGGCCAAATTTCCGTTTCTACGGCAACGTCGCGTTTGGAGAGCACCTCACGCTGGAGGATCTGCGAGCGCACTATCACCAGGTGGTCTTTGCCACCGGAGCCATGGCCGACCGGCGTCTGGGTATTCCGGGTGAACACCTCGCCGGTAGCTACTCCGCCACGGCGTTCGTCGCCTGGTACAATGGGCACCCCGACTACCGGCACCTGACGTTCGACCTCTCACAGGAACGCATCGCAGTGATCGGAATGGGGAACGTGGCGCTCGACGTCGCCCGTATGCTCTGCCGCACCCCGGAAGAGCTCGAGCGGACGGACGTCGCCCCCTACGCACTGGAAGCGCTCCGGCAGAGCCGCGTTCGGGAGGTCTACGTATTGGGGCGCCGGGGACCGGCACAGGCGGCGTTCACCAATCCTGAAGTGCGCGAGCTGGGCGAGCTGGACGAGACCGACGTAATCGTCTTGCCAGAGGAGGCCGGTCTGGACGCCTTGAGCCAGGCTCTACTCGGTCGCGAGGCGGAGCGGAGCCTGCTCCAGAAGATAGAGATCGTACAGGCCTTTGCCCGGCAGGCGCCCACGAAGGCGTCGAAGACGCTCGTGCTCCGCTTTCTCGTCTCGCCGGTAGCAATCCGGGCTGACGCGCAAGGGCACGTCGCGGGTATGCGCCTGGTTCGAAATGATCTCTACGCGACAGACGATGGGCAGCTGCGCGCGCGGGCGACGGATACGTATGAAGACCTGCCGGTCGGACTGGTCTTCCGTTCCGTAGGCTACCGCGGCGTCCCGCTCCCCGGCCTTCCCTTCGACGAGCAGCAGGGTACCGTTCCCAATGAGGCGGGGCGCGTCCTGAACCCGGCAACGGGACAACCCGTCCCCGGTCTCTACGTGAGCGGGTGGATCAAGCGCGGTGCAAAGGGAACGATCGGCACGAACAAACCGGACGCGGCGGAGACGGTCAGCTGCATGATGGAGGATCTGGCACACCAGCGTCACGCCCGCCCGCTGCACCCGGAGGTAACGGCCGCCGAGCGTCTGATTCGGGGAGGGCAGTCGAACACCCTCTCCTTCGCAGACTGGCAGCGGATCGACGAGCTGGAGGTGGCCCTGGGTGCGATGCTCGGGCGCCCGCGCCTCAAGCTGACACGCGAGGCGGACGTACTGACCGCCCTGGGAATGCAGAACCACTGCTACGTATGCGGCAGGCTCATCGAGCATGGCATTCCGGCCTTCGTTGTCTGTCGTGTAAGCAGCCAACCCGACGACCCTACCGTTCTCACCGTGAAGAAGTGTTGTTTGAAGCAGGTCGAGCAGTCGTTCGGCCAGGCGTCGGTGCTGCTCTCACCCATTCCGGAAGCACGAACGTAACCGAAGGCCGCCTCGTGGCTGTCAACCGGCGCCTCTTCCCGGCTGCGTGGAGACGGGCGCGCCTGGCAGCGTCAGCCCCCGCCGGGCTCCCGGCTCTGCCGGGTGAGCCGGGGCGCGGGAATCGAATCTCCCGCCGGCGGGAACGGTGGTCGGTTCGGCTCCATGTATCCACTGGAAATTCACCCATGCGACTCCGAAAAAAGCGGTGCCACTGCGCCCGAATGTGTAGGATTCCAGGGGAAGGATAACGCTACGCATTCATCTCGTTTCGCTCCGTGTCACACCTGCCGATCATCGGCTTCCTTTTCGTCTACCTGGCGCTTCTCGACGCGGGTGCGCCGGAGGACCGGGAGCTGGCGCGCCGGATCCGGGAAGGCGACCCGCGGGCCTTCAGAGCCTTCTTCGACCGATATCACGGGGTGCTCTTCGACCACCTCCGCCGCAGGGGCGTTTCTGCCGGGACGAGCGAGGACGCCGTGCAGGCCGCCTTCCTCACGCTCTGGGAGCGCCGCCGAGAGATCGACGAGGGGCAGTCGCTCCGGGCCTTCCTCTTCAAAGTCGGCTACCACCGCGCCATCGACGACTACCGGGCCGAAGCGCGGCGCTCGGGCGGCGACACGGGCGACGATCCCCGCTCGGACGATGCCCCGGATGCCGACGCGGAGTATGCCCTGCTGCGCGCGGCGCTCCTTCGGGTGGTGGCCTCCCTGCCGGAGCGTCGTCGCGCCGTCTTCGAGCTCTGCTTCCTGGAGGGACTGACGTATCAGGAAGCGGCCGAGGCGCTCGGCATCAGCGTGAAAACCGTCGAGCATCAGATGGGGCATGCCCTGAAGACGATCCGCACCGCGCTCGAGGTCTACCGGAAAAGAGAGGCCCCCGCATAGGGGTCGCACGCCGGCTCGCACGTATAGCATACAGAGGAAGGCGAGCGCGTCCTTCTTCGAGACCAACTTTCCACACTACAAAGGGATGACCGCTATGACAAGACACACGAGCCGAGCGCGCTGGGTGAGCCTGCTCACGTTGATGCTGACCCTCTCGCTCGTCGCCTGCGAGAGCCCGACCGCCGTCGAGCCGGAGGCATCGAACTTCTCGGCCGACGTGGCCGCGCTCACGAGCACGCTGTCGCAGGAGCTATCGCTCTCGGCTGCCCAGCAGGAGGAAGTGCAGCGCGTGGTGACCCGCCACGAGCGGCGCTATCGGGAGCCCGGATTCCTCTGGTACGTGGCCGCCGACCTGCAGCAGACGCTTACGGCCGAGCAGAAGCAGAAGCTCTTCGCGCGGGCGGAGCAGCGCCTGGCGGCAGGCTTCTCGGGCTTCGGCGGCTTCTTCGGGATGGACGGCATGCACGGCTTCGGCGGCATGGGCAGCGGGATGATGGGCCCGGGCGGCATGATGAATGGATCCGGCGGGATGATGGGTGGATCCGGCGGCCCGGGCTCGGGCATGATGGGATCGGGCGGCATGGTGGGCGGCTCGGGCGGGATGATGGGATCCGGTGGAATGGGCGTGTGCGGCATGGCCGGCCATGACTCGGAGGACACGTTCTTCGCCCTCCTGACGGACGAGCAGGCGAAGGCTGCCGACGAGATCCGCGACCGCTACCACGCGCAGATGGATGCGCTGATGGAGGCCCGGCAAAGCGAATCCTCGACCGGCGCGGCGTTTCACGAGCAGGACGTGGCCCTGCTGGAAGCCGAGCTCGC
>CAYVOE010000445.1:0-4432 GCA_964452795.1 uncultured Nitrospiraceae bacterium | reverse complement strand
GACGCGACAAACCCGCCGACGACTGGACGTCGCGGCCCCTGGTGGTGGCCTTCCTGCCTTCGGAGAACAAGGACGTCTTCTTCGAGCGGGCCGGCATGGACGTGGCGCTGCAGCGCGAAATCGAGGCGCGGCTCCAGGCCCACGACCGCATCCAGGTGGTGGAGCGCGAAGTGCTCGACGCCTTGCTCCAGGAGCTCAACCTCGGCACCTCCGACATGGCCGACCCCGACACCCAGCTCCGCCTCGGCCGCGTGCTTTCGGCCCAGTTGCTGGGTCTGACCGACTTCACCCAGACGGGCCCCGAAAAGACGCTGTACCTGCGCATGGTCGACACCGAGACGACCTCCATCGACACGCAGGTGTCGCGGCCCCTCGCGGAGAGCGCCGCCCTCGACGAAACGGTGAACGCCGTCGTCGACGAGCTGGTGACCAAGGTGCTGGCGTCGCGCAAGCTGCAGGGGCTCATCGCCGACGTGCCTTCGCCCGACGAGGTCTACATCAATCTGGGCCGGGCCCACGGGGTCACCCCCGGCACCCGCTTCGCCGTGCTCCAGGACGGCGGCGCCATCGAGGTCGGCGGCAAGACCCTCGGCCGGCGCCAGATGCCCGTGGGCACCCTTGAAGTGACCGAGGTGGAAGACCAGCTCAGCCTGTGCAAGGTCGTCGACAAGAAGGACGGCGTCGAATTCGCCCCCGAGATGAATGTCAAGGAGGTGGCCGGCGGCGGCTGATCCCCGGCCACTGCGCGGCCGAGCCCGTACCCTTCCATCGGCGGTCCCGCCCGCCCCATGGCCTTGTTCCCTTCGGCTCCGGTGTGGTATGAGACCCGGAGCATGCCTGCGGCGCGTGTCCGCGGACGGCGGCGCAGGTCAGGGCGCTTCGAAGCGATTCGGTCGAGGGGACAGGTGCAATGGACAAGGCATTGGGAACGGGCGACCGGGTGTTGCGGGCTCTCTTTGTGGCGTGGGCCGTGGGCCTGGGCTGGGCCATCCGGGGCGACTTCGGCCATCTCGTGGGCGCCATGTACCCCGGGGCGGCGCTGGGGCTGGGCTTCGCCTACGTGTCGGGCCAGCGGGCGGGATTCCGGTGGATGCCCGTGCTCGGCGCAATGAGCGCCCTCCTCATCGGCGCGGGCGGCCGCATGAGCTACGGCATACTTCACGGCTACGCCCAGTCGGACACGTTCATCAACTACTCCTACGGACTCTTCACCCTGTTCCTGCAGGGAGGCGCCTGGGGCTGCTTCGCGGGAGCGGCCCTGGGGCTTCTGCTCGAGGAGAAACCCGTGCGCCTGCTTGAAGGCCTGGGCGCGGCGGCGGCGGTCTTCGCGGGCGGCTGGACCCTCTGGTACCTCGTCTACGTGGTGGCGGGATTCGACATCAACCCCTACCGGAGCAACGCCGCCACGGGGTACACGGGCGGCGTCATCGGCCTGATGGCGTGGCTGGCGCTGAACCGGCGGCCCTACGGACTGCGGGGCGCCCTGCTGGGGTTCATCGGGTTTGGACTGGGCATGTCGCTGGGCCGGCTGATGGCCAACGTGGCGCGGGTCCAGGACTACTTCGCCATCAACGACTGGAACGTGATGGAGATGACCGTGGGCCTCGTCGGCGGGTTCATATTCACCTTCGGCATGCTCGGCAAGCCCATGCCCGACCCGCCCCAGGAACGCAACTTCTCCTGGCTGGCCGTGTTCGGCGCCGTCTTCACCCTGGGCATGATTCCCCTACTCCATCGGCTGCGGCGCATCGATCCGGAAGAGAAACTCGAGCAGTGGGCGGAATCGCTGGCGGGCTACGGCGTCTCCGCGCCCGAGGCGGTGGCCGAACGCACGCTCCTGATGCTCAACGCCGTGGTGGTGCTGGGATTCATTGGCGCCGCTCTCTGGATGTACTTCCACTTTCGCGGCCGTGAACGGTTCGGGGCGTTGCCGGTCCTGTGGCTCTCGCTCACCATGCTCCTCTTCCAGAACCTCAATGCCCTGTTCTTCCATTACACGCGGCAGCCGAACACCCTCAACATGCACGTGGCGTTCTGGGTACTCTTCGCCCTGATGGTGGCTTACGTGCTCTACCGCGAATCCACGGGCGGGCACGCGCCGGCGACCTCGTCTCCCGAGCCGTGGAATGCCGTGCCCTGGCGCCGCTACGCCGCAGGGGCGCTGGTCGGCTATGTCCTGGTCGTACTCGGCGCCGCGGTGGTCAACGGACCCGAGACCATGACCAGCGCCAACACGCGCTGGCCCATCTGGTCCTGGCGCGACGGGCCCTTCCCCGGCCGCGAGGCGCCGCCCGCTCCATAGCAAGAGCGGCCGACGATATCGGATCAGTCCCATGCGCCCGGTGGCGGATACGATTTGCTTCATCCTCAGCGACCCGTCGCATCAGCGGATTCGGGTCTGTCCCGTGTCCGAGGGGATCGCCCTGCCCCAGTACCGTTTCGAGTCGCCCCGCGAGATCGCGCTCCTGGACACGCCGGAGCTCGAACGGCTGGCGGCGATCCCGGGCGGCTCCCCGGGAAGGCTCCTGTTCGCGCGCGACGTCGTCGTGGCCGGCCGGACCGTGGTGGTGGCCGCTTTCGAATCCACCGGGGCCGAATCCGACGCCGGGGAGCCGCACTGGCTCGACCGCGATGCCTGTGCCGCCGCGCCCCTGCTCCCCGACCACCGGCCCATCGTCGAGGCATGGTGGCGGGAAGGCGCGGACGGCGGTACCGGCCACCCGACGCCGTGGGTTCAACCCGGGTGGTACGCCGAAGCCGAGGAGTGGGTGAGGGCGGCCCTGGCGGCCCACGGCATCGATCCCTGGTCCGGCCTCGAACCGGTGAAGGCCTTTTACACCGGCGCGACTTTCCGCATGGCCACCGCCGCGGGGTACGTCTATTTCAAGGCCGTGTCGCCGGCGTTCATCCGGGAGCCCGCGTTGACGGAGGCCCTGGCCCGCTGGGCCGGACGGATGGTGCCCGCGCCGCTGGCCGTGGACGCGCGCCGCCGTTGGATGCTCACCCGCGCCGTCGAAGGCATCGAGCTCGGCGCATCGGCGGATCCCGAAGACTGGCAGCGGACCCTGCAGACCTACGGACGGCTCCAGGTCGCCTTCGCCACCGACGGGGCAGACCGACCGCTCGAACACCTCTACGACTGGCGCACCGAAGGGCTCGCCCGGAATCTGGAAGGCTTCGTGGAACGGCTGGACGCCCTGCTCGAGGGGTATTCTCAACCCCTCACCGGATTCGAACGCGACGAACTGGTCGCGCGGGTCCCCGAGTGGCGGCGACGGTGCGAGTTCCTCGCCCGGATCCGCGTGCCCGATTCGATCGAACACGGCGATCTCCACGCCGAGAACGTCCGTCTCACGTCGGAGGGCCCCGTTTTCCTCGACTGGTCCTGGAGCGGCGTCACCCACCCCTTCGTCGGCGCCGTACGCCTGCTTCGCGACGCCCGTACCCGTTGGAACGACCCCGACGTCGAGCTGAGCCTGCGCGAGGCCTACCTGGCCGAGTGGCGCGCCTTCGAGTCGCCCGACCGCCTCGTCGCGGCCTACGACGCCGTCGTTTCGTGGATGGACCTGCTCCACGCCGTCAGCACCGCCGAATGGGTCGCCGCCCTCCGGGCTTGCCTCCCCGCTGAAGGCCCCGCCCCCGGCACCTACCTCGACTGGGTCCTCCGCACCCGGCAACGTTTCCTCGCCGACGTCCTCCGCCGCCTCCTCGAGGCCCCCACCATCGCGCCCGCCTGACCCGCCGAGGACGTTTTCCCGAAGGGGATACATACGCAGCGATTCGGGCCAGCCATTGGAAGGGGCCGTTGCGGAAGCGCCATCCGCACCACCCGCCGTAAGCCTACGAGGACTGCGCCCGATGCTCTCATGAGCCCTACCCCTACCCGTCATTGCGAGGAGCGGGCTCGTATGCAAGTGCTTACGAGAGGCGGGTGTACATCGAATCAACCCGTGCGGTTTATGGGCGCCCCGGACAAAGCGACGCGGCAATCTCTACGTATGGGATGCCTTCGGGAACGGAGTCAAGGGTTCACGTGAGATTGCCGCGTCGCTCATGTATGGGCCCCCGGGAAGGTAAGGGCGTGCATACATTCAAAGGCACCCAAGCAAAGTCCAACGCCAGGAGTCCGCTCCTCGCAATGACGGGTGGGCGGTACCTCACTCCCCCGTCCAGCGCCGTCCTCGTAGTCCTACGATCGGATTACTGGCCCTCGGTTTCCGTTGAGGCGCCTTACTCCGCGGCGGCCGGAGGTTCGACGTCGACAGGGCCGAAGCAGGGGATGGCCATGTCGCGCTCGTCGACGATGTTCATGTACGGATCGAGGCCGGGGCCGCAGACGAGTTGCACCTTCTCGCGCAGGGGCGTGGCGATGCGCAGGTCCAGGGCGGCCGGGTCGTCGGGGACGAAATCAACACGAAACACCACCGTGGGG
>CAYVOE010000444.1:0-4451 GCA_964452795.1 uncultured Nitrospiraceae bacterium | reverse complement strand
TGGCCCAGCGGTGCGCGGCGATGCAGCGCGCGGGCGATCTCCTGGCCCGGGCCTCGACCGAGGCGTGAACGCCGCCACTCCGAACACCGTTCCGCCAACCGGAGACGCCGTCCGGTTGGCGGAACACCTCTTTCGCCACGAAGCGGGCAAGCTCGTGGCCGTCCTCACCCGCATGTTCGGGCTCGAACGGCTCCAACTCGCGGAGGACGTGGTTCAGGAGGCCCTGATCCGGGCCATGCAGACCTGGTCGTACTACGGCGTACCCGACAATCCGGCGGCGTGGATCACCCAGACCGCCAAGAACCTCGCCCTCGACGTGCTCCGCCGCGAGAAGGTGTTTCGAGAGAAGGAGCCGGGGATCGCGTCGTTCCTCGAACAGCGCCTGACGCCCCCGCCCGCCGACGAGACGGTCCTGCTCGACCAGGAGATCCGCGACGACCGGCTGCGGATGATGTTCGCCTGCTGCCATCCGGCCCTTCCGGCCGACGCCCAGGTCGCCCTGGCCCTGAAGACGTTGTGCGGATTCGGCGTGACCGAGATCGCGAAGGCCTTCCTCACGAGCGAGGCGGCCATCGCCAAGCGACTTACCCGGGCACGCCGGCGCATCCGCGAACTGGGTCTGCCTTTCGAGATCCCCGTGGGCGAAGAGGCGGCCAGCCGACTCGAGAGCGTCGAGCAGGCCCTTTATCTGCTGTTCAACGAGGGGTACAAGGCCTCGAGCGGCGACAGCCTCATCCGAGCGGAACTTTGCGGCGAGGCCATTCGTCTCGCCACCCTCCTGGCCGCGCACCCCGTGGGCGACCGGCCCCGCACCCACGCCCTGGTGGCGCTGATGTGCCTCAACGCCGCCCGCCTGCCCGCCCGTCTCGATCCCGACGGCCACATCCTGCGCCTCGAGGAGCAGGACCGGTCGAAGTGGGACAAACCCCTCATCGCCCGCGGCATGTACCACCTCGATCGCGCCGCCGCGGGCAACGAGATCACGCCCTATCACCTGCAGGCCGGCATCGCCGCGTGCCATTGCGCCGCCCCCGATTTCGCCTCCACCGACTGGGCCCGGATCCGGGCCTTGTACGACCTTCTGATGGAGGTGGACAACTCCCCCGTCGTGGCCCTCAACCGCGCCGTCGCCGTGGCACGGGTCGAGGGTCCCCGGGCCGGGATGGAGGCCGTCGACGCCATCGCGGACGTGGAGCGGCTGGAGTCGTATTACCTGCTCCACGCCGTGCGGGGCGAGTTTGCGGCCCAGCTCGAGGACTACGACGCGGCGGCCCAACACATCCGGAGAGCCCTCGAACTCACCGAGATGAAGTCGGAACAAACCTTTCTGCGGCAGCGCCTTCGCGAATGCGAAACGCGGATCCGCCCCGCTTCCGGGTAATTGCATCCGGTCTTGCGGACCTGCCCGACATGAGGAAGCCCTCGAACCGTCGCGAGGTTCGAGGGCTTCCTCGGGGACCGTGCATTGCGCATGTCTGAGGGACCTGCCGGAGAGGGAGCAGTTCCCGTGCCCGGACGCCGTCTTTGCTCAAATCCTTGATATGCAATGGCTTGTCGCGAAACGATGTCGAGCAGTCGACGGCGCGGACCGACGAAGAACCGCCGGATCGTCGTGCGTTTCGACGGGTTGACAAGGATCGGAGGATTGTTGACGGGTGCGGGAGCCGGCCCGGCCGAAACCGCCCTTCAAGAGGCTGCACATGCGGAGCGCGATTTCTGGTATCGTATAGCCGACGTGCATACGGTTCACTCCCCGCTCAAGCCGGAGACAGCCATGCCTAAAGGCAAGACCGTTCGACTGCGGATCTACTGTATTTGCGGGCAGAAAATGAAGGTGTCGCCCTCGATGTACGGGCGACCGGGGAAGTGTGTAGCGTGCCGGCAGAAGATTCGTATCCCTCGGGAGGAAGAGATCCCTCCCAACGCCAGAGAGATCCACCTCCGGGATCACCCCGAGTTCCTTCGCAGACCGCCGATCCCGGCCGGCCTCACGCCCGTCGACCTGCTCGAAGACATTCCCTCGGAACCCGAATCGCTGCCCCTGGGCACGGAGAGTCCCCGGGAAATCACCATTCCCCTCGACGTGCTCGAACCGCTGCGCATGCTGGTGAGCCTCGAGGCGAAACTGCGGCGGCAGCAGGAGGCCCTGGAGGGCGTCGAGTCGAACGCGAAATCGGGCGCGCGACGGGCGGCGGAACGGGCGGGACAGCGGGCCCGGGTCAAACACGCAAGACGCGAGCTCGACGACTTCATGCGCCAGCAACTGATGGAAGCGGCCATCGAGCTCGCCACGGTCCAGGAAAAGCTGACCGAAGTGGGGCTGGGCGTGCGCGTGGGGGAACTCGAGTTTCCGGCCTATCAGTCGGAGGTGGACGAACTCCGCCGGCGCCGCGACCGCCTTGAACGGCGCCAGCAGAACCTGCGGGGCTGGCTGGCCGTGCAGGATCCCTACATGGCGGGGGGATACGTGGACGTCACGCCGGAACAGGCCCTGACGGACAGGCGGCTGGCCCTGCCCCGGGAACCGGAATGGCCCGAGGGGCTTCTCGAGAGCTATGTGCGCGAGCTGCGCGAGACCCTCGAGAAACGCGAGCGGGCCGAGCGCAAAGTCAAGGAATCGGAGCTTCTGCCGGCGCCAAAGGAGGTGGGCGGCGCGCCGCTGCCCGACGCCCGGGCCGACGCCGCGGCCTCGCTCAAGCGGATCCGGGCGGCCGTGGTCTATTACACGCAGCGAATCGAACAGCTTCAAAACGATTACAAATCCGACCTCGAGGCCATCGAGTCCCAGCTCGATCTGGCCCGGGGGCGTCTCCAGGTCGGCGAGATCGACCGGAACCGGTTCGACCAGGTCGAGAAGGACTTGTTGCGGGCCAAGATGGACCTGTCCAAGGCCCTGGACCTGGCCAAGCGGGCCCTGCTGGCCTCGGGCTCGGGCGACGTGCCCTCGACCCGCGGGTCTTACCTGCGGCGCATGACTCCGCCGCGCCCTCCCGCCGATACGGGCGCCGGGTCGGCCTCCGCCCTGGGTTGGATGGCGGCGGCGGCCCTCATCGCCTCGCTTTTTGTGCCGGTCATCGACGCCGACTCGCCGCTGCGGGCCTACGCCCGGGCGGCGGGGATTGGATCGCCCGAATTCGGCGCCGTGCTGGGGCCGGGACTGGCCGCCCTCGTGGCGCTGGTGGCCGGATTCTTCCCCAGCCGCACGGTCCGGGGCCTGGCCTACAGCGTAGCCACGGTCATCGCCCTGGCGGCGGCCCTGCCCCTGGCCGCGAAGGGGTTTCCCCTGCTCCGGCCCGCCACGGGCCTTTGGGTATTCGCGGCCATCCTGCTGGTGACGGCCGGCTTCGTTGCGTTGTGGCCCTTCCGGAGCCTGCGGTTCGCGCCCGTGGGCGCCCTGCTGGTGGTGGCCGTCCTGGCGGGCGCGGTCGTCGCATCGAATACGTCGGCTCGTCCCGCGGCGGAGCTGGGGATGGGGCCGCGTCCGGCCAACGCGACCGCCGCGCGGGAACCCGCCCGCGACACGGGCCCAGACGCCGAACCGGCGGAAAGCGACGAGGCCTCGGACCCGGATGAACCCGTTTCCGATCCCTTCGACGCGACGCCCGAGGTCGAGTTCGCCCCCGTGCCGCCGCCGCCCCCCGCGCTGATTGCGGCCCCCGGAGAACCGGAAACGCCCGCGCCGCCGGCCCTCGATCCCGACAGCGTGCAGGCGGAACTCCAGGGCATCCTGTCGGCGCCGGATCGCCCGGCCCGCTTCTCCATCGCCCTCACCGTGCCCGGCCAGCCGCCCCGCAGCCAGATGTATGCCGTGGGCGAGACCGTCTTCGGAGACTGGAAGGTGCGGGAGCACAACTCCTATACCCAGACCGTGACCCTGGCCGGCAACGACCGGATTTTGGTGCTGCGCCGCGGCGAACCCGTGGTCCTGGAAGAGCTTCCGCAATGAATGGCGTTTGCCCCCGAAGTGTGGCATAATTGGGGGCGCGTCGGTGTTTACTTACACGACGTTACGCGACGACCACTGCTATCGAAATCGGGGGCGACCAGGTTTCGACGGGGGTGAAGAAGCGTAAGTTGCGTGCCGAGGACCCCGGTGGCCTCGTAAAAAACCGGGAAAACGCTTAAATGCCGAAGACAATTTGGCACTCGCTGCTTAATTAACAAGTAGCGCGTCCCACCGCTGACCGCCTGCTAGGCGGCTGGGGCGACGACAGCGGGCCTCGTGACGGAGGGCGGCGAAGCCTCCCGAATCGAGTATGACCTTCGCCTAGCGACCTTGGGAAGCGAGCCCGACGCGGCCCGGGGCGGCGAATCTCAAAGGACGGGCTACGCACGTAGACGCTTACGCAGGCGCACTTTCGGACGCGGGTTCGATTCCCGCCGCCTCCACCAATTCTTTCCTGCCGTGTTTCTGACGAGGCTCCGTTTCCGTCATGTATCAAACATGACAG
>CAYVOE010000443.1:0-4453 GCA_964452795.1 uncultured Nitrospiraceae bacterium | reverse complement strand
GCGGCGGCATCGGCGGGCTCGGTATGGGCCGGGGCGCGACCCGTCGGCGCCAACGACGCCATCGCCGTGGGTGTAATCGGCGTCGGCGTGCAGGGCGCGCGACGGATGGCGGGTCTCGAAGCCCGGGCGGACGTGCGGGTTGTGGCGGTCTCGGACATTCACGAAGACCGGAAAGCCCGGGTCGCGGCCGCCTCTCGCGCAGCAATCCATCACCGCTGGGAAGACCTGGTGGCGCGGCCGGACGTGGACGCGGTGGTGATCGCCACGTCCGACCACTGGCACGCCCCCATGATTCTCGCCGCCCTCGACGCCGGCAAGCACGTCTTCTGCGAACCTCCCCTGGCCCTCGATGAGGAAGGGGCCCGGGCCGTGCGCGAAAAAGCCGCCGTCGCGGGCCGGGCGGTCCAGGTCGGCGCCGACGAGGCGCTGCGTCCCGCGTGGCGCCGGGCGGGCCCGGAGTTCATTGAATCGGGGATGTTGGGGGCGCTCCGCTGGATCCAGCCGGTCCCGGCGCCCCTTGCCCGAGTGGACGACGTCGCGGCGGCGCCCCATCGGCTCGATTGGCAGGCCTTTCTCGGTTCCGCCCCCGGGCGACCCTTCGATCCCGGCCGATACCGTCATTGGCGACGCTACGCCGATTACTCGGCGGGGGCGATGGGGGAGCGGTTCCACGGTCCGCTGACCGCGTTGTTCGCGGCCCTGGGCGCGCAACGGCCGTGTCGCGCGGCGGGAGCGGGCGGCATACACATGGCCGACGGCCGCGACACGCCCGACGGCTTCGTGGCGACCCTCGAGTATCCCGGCGGTCTCCGCATCGTCCTGTCCTCGGCCACGGGAGCCCGGGGCGACGGGGCCACGGTGATTCGCGGCGACCGGGCCGACCTCCACACCGACGGCTACGACCTGCGGATGACGTCGGAGGAAAACGCCGGCGCGCCGCCCGTCGTGCGACGTTACGGCCGGGAGGAAGGGGACGCGCTGCGGGATTGGATCGAGGCGATTCGAGGGGGGCGTGCGCCGGTATGCGGACCCGAGATCGGGGAAGCGGCCGCCGTCGCCGTGGCCTGGGCCGCTCGGGCCTGTTGTGAAGGCCGGACGGTCACTCTTCCAACGGGGGCAGTATGCCTTTAGCGCGGTATATGGGGCGGATCATCTCGCGGAGTCGCGGCAGGCGGCTGGCGAACAGCGCCGCGCCGATGATGCAGGCGAGACCGCCGAGGCGAACCGTGGCCGGCGCACCGATGCGGCTGGCGAGGGTGCCCGCGAGGAGGCTGCCCCACGGCGTCATCCCCATGAAAGCCATGGTGTAGAAGCTCATGACCCGGCCCCGCTTGTCGTCGTCCACGATGGTCTGGATGATGGTGTTGCAGCCGGCCAGGCTCATGAGCATGCCGAAACCGACGGCCGCCAGCAGCGGCACGGAGAGCCAGAGGGCCTTCGAATAGGAGAATGCCACAAGCGCGATTCCGAAGATGCTGGAAGACAACACCAGGAGGCGTCCGAGGCCCAGCACGGTCGAGCGCGACGCCAGGTACAGGGCGGCGCACAGCGCGCCGATTCCCGCTGAGGCCATCAGGAACCCCAGGGTGTGGGGCCCTCCGCTGAGGACGGTGCTCGCGAAGATCGGCATCAGCACCGTGTAGGGCATGCCCATGATGCTGATGAGGGCCAGGAGCAGCAGAAGGACCCGGACCGGCGGAAATCCGGAGACGTAGCGAAAGCCGTCCCGGATGCTCTCGAAGAGGGGCGCGGGTCGGCCGACGCCCGAGTGGGGCGTGGGACGCATCACGTAGAGGGCCGTCAGGACGGCCAGGTAGCTGATGCCGTTGAGGAGAAAGCACAGGGCCTCGCCCACGATGGCGATGAGCACGCCGGCCACGGCCGGTCCGATGAGCCGCGCGCCGTTCACCATCGACGAGTTCAGCGCGATGGCGTTGCCCAGGTCGTTGCGGTCCTCGATGATGTCCACCAGGAGCGATTGCCGGGCCGGGATGTCGAAGGCGTTGACGCAGCCCTGGAATATGCTCAGCGGCACGATCTGCCACACGGCGATCCAGTCCGTGAAGACCAGCGTCGCGAGGGTAAAGGCCTGAAGCATCGAGAGGGACTGGGTCGTGAGGAGGATTCGGCGGCGTTGCCAGCGGTCCGCGAGTGCCCCGGCCACGGGCGCCAGCAGAAGGTTGGGCAGCTGGCCGCAGAAACCGATGACTCCCAGGAGGAACGCCGATTCGCTCAGCCGGTACACCAGCCAGCTCATGGCCACGATCTGAAGCCACGTGCCGATGACCGACAGGCTCTGGCCTCCAAAGAACAGGCGGTAGTTGCGGTGCCTCAAGGCCCGCAGTATCGCGAACCCGGGCCGGTATTTTCGTTTGCGGGCGCCGGGACCCATGGTGCAGGAATCTCCCTTCCGAGGGTGTCGTGTCGGAAAGCTTCATCCTCTCATTTCGGCAGGGTCCTTGTCGATTCCGGGGCGGATTTACCATCCCCGAAGGGAGTGCGGGAAAGGATTTCGGGTTTCCGATGTTTAGACGGAGTGGAAAATCCCGCCTGATTCAGGCGGTTGTCCTGTTGTCGCTCGTATTGTTCCTGACGGTATGGCTGGGCTTTCTCCTGCCGCTTTGGGGGGTGCCGTTCAACTACGCCCGACACACCCGCATCCCGCTGACGCCGGCCTGGGCCCTCGAGTGCTGGCTGTGGGAGGACGACCTCAACACCGCCGACGCCGTCCGCAACCTCCTGGCGGGATACGAGCAGTACGACATCCCCGTGCGGACCGTGCTCATCGACAGCCCCTGGAGCACGCGTTACAACGACTTCGCCGTCGACGAAACGCGCTACCCCGACCCGGAGGGCTTCTTCCGCGAGCTCGAGGACCGGGGCTATCGCGTGGTGCTCTGGATGACCCCCCTGGTCAACCGCGAGAACGACGACACCCGATACACCGACGCGGCGGACTGGTTCGAAGAAGCCCGGAGCCGCGGCTACCTGGTGCGCGACGACCACCTCACCGGTTGGTGGAAGGGGAGGGGCGGCTTCATCGACTACACCCACCCCGGCGCCATGGCCTGGTGGCGCGGCCTCCAGCAGCCCCTCTTCGACTGGGGCATCGACGGATGGAAGCTCGACGGCGCCGCCACGCTCAACGCGCGCCTCTACGAGGTGCCCGGCATCGGATGGCGATTTCCCTTCCTCACGTCCTTCTACATGCGCGCTCGCGGCGGACTCATGACCACCCGAGGATACATGGACCGCTACTACCGCGACGAATACCGCCACGGCCTGTCTCAGAACCCCGAGTTCATCACCCTCGCCCGCTCCTACGACGGCCTCGCCCATCCCGAGGGGTTCGCCCCCTTCGACGCCGCCCCCGTCACCTGGGTGGGCGATCAGGATCACACGTGGTCGAAAAAGGACGGGCTCGAGGAGGCCCTGGAATACGTCTTGCGGGCCGCCCGGCTCGGCTACGGCGTCGTCGGGTCCGACGTGGCGGGCTACGGCGGTCCCGAGATCCCGCCCAAGCTATACATCCGCTGGGCCCAGTTCTCCACCTTCTGCGGCCTCTTCCTCAACGGAGGCCATGGCGAACGGGCCCTGTGGAAGCGGAGCCCCGAGGAGCTCGAGATCGTCCGCAAGTACTCCTGGCTCCATACCGAGCTCGTGCCCTACATCTACAGCCACCTCGTCGAGCAGCGCGACGGCGGCGTGCCCCTCATGCGCCCCGTGTCCGGCTACGACTACCGCTTCGGCGAGGCCTTCTTCGTCGCGCCCCTGTCGAGCGAGCGCGACGTGCGCCGCGTCCGCCTGCCCGAGGGCCGCTGGCGCTACTTCTTCGACGACCGAGAGGTCCTCGAGACCGCCGCCGTCGAGTGGAAATACGGACTCGACCAGTACCCCGTCTTCGTGCGCGACGGCGCCATCGTCCCCCTCAACGTGACCCGGCCTTACACGGGGTTCGGCGACCGCGACAGCCAGGGATTCCTCACCCTCCTCGTCTATCCCCACGGAAGGAGCGAATACACCGTGCACCATCCCGACGGCAGCGGTTCCACCGTCGTTCGGGTCGAACGCGGGGCCGAAACCGTCGAGATTGTCCTCGAAGGGGTGAAGAAGCCCCACATCCTGCGCGTGCTCCTCGAGGACGCGCCCGGCGAGATCGTGCTCGACGGCACGCCCCTGCCGCGCTACACCTGGCGCTACGACCCCGACCGGACCTGCCTCTGGGTCAAGACCTGGGAGTACGGCGAAGGCCGATACAGCATCCGCCTGTCCGGCGCGGCCGCGCCTCACCCCGCCATCCCCGCCCCCGGCTCCGCCCAGATTCCGGCCGAGTGATCGCCCCCGTCGGGAAAGGGAAGGGGTAGGCTATCGATGGATTAGAGATAATGTCGTAAAGGGGATACATACGCAGCGCTCCCGGTCAGCCATCCGGCGGACCATTGCGCCGCCGATG
>CAYVOE010000442.1:0-4486 GCA_964452795.1 uncultured Nitrospiraceae bacterium | reverse complement strand
TGACCCTGTTCCAGGGGCCCGCCGTCGAGGGCCGCGTCGCCGACCGCGTCACTTACAGCGAGTTCGACGTCATCAACCGTTCCGTGGACGACGTTCTGTCCGTGAACGGGGCCCGCACGCCGCTGGACCCGCGGTTCCCGGCCATGTGGCCGTCCAACACCATGGGGCTCGACTTTTACCGTTCCGTCGAGCGCAAACACCCGTTCTACAACGGTGACAACCACGGGTACACCAACCGGTGGCAGGCCACCGACGGGGCCTACGACGACTGGGCCTCGAGCACCAGCAACTGGGAGCACGTGGTCAACGCCGACTATACCCGCGAGGCGGTGGTGAACCGGCTGGCCACGGCCGCGGGCACCTATGCCTTCGGTCACACCTACAGCGGCTCGCCCCTGCGCATGAACATGGGCGAGCGGATCCTGGGCAATCCCAACGGTCAGTTCCTGCGCCTGGCCGCGCATGACCTGGCCTGGTCGTTCAACTTCGCCCACGTCCGAAACAACATGTACGCGTCGCCCGGCGATCTCGTTCGGCTGCCCAGCCTCCATTTCACCGACACGGTGGCCTGGGCCACCGACGGCGTAAACCGCTACCTCATCGAGAACGTGCCCATCAACACGTCCTTCAACGTCACCGGCGACCCCACCACACCCGCGCGGCAGGACCTCCTGCTCACGGCCGACGGCGAGGGACCGTCCTTCGACGGGGCCATGCCCGGGCAGGCCTTCCCCATGGACGCCAGCGCCCTCCTCACCAACACCACCACCGATTCCCTGGTGTTGTCGGCGGCGCAGGCCCGGTTTTACCCGCTGCTCCCCTTCGTGACGGAATATATGTCTTCCGGTAATCCCCCGACCTGGGACCCGGGCACGAGTCTGCCCGTGGGATGGGTACCCGTGTTCCTGCACCCGCTGCCCAACGGCGTGGGCATCCACCCGGCCACGCGCCGCGACATCCCCGACGAGACGGCGCCGGCGGCCTTTGCGGATCTGTTCCTGCCCCATCTCGAGGCCACGGGCTACAACCCGCTGTCGTTCCAGCTCAACTACGTGTTCAACGAGCCGCCCGTGCTTCCCGCGGGCCTGACCTTCAACGACCTGGCCCTGCGGTGGCCGCTCGAGAAGCGCGTCGTGGCCTACGCCACAGCCAACGACCCCGCGGGCACCTTCGCCAACGCCGAGGCCCTCTTCGAGTGGGACGCCTCCTCGGGCATCGAGAACGGCGAGTACGACGTCTACATCGTCACCTGTGAAGACATGGGCCTCCTCGCGGCGGCCGACCTGGCCCAGGGCGGCGCCTACCTGTCCGACTTCGGCCGGGACGGCTTCGTGCCGGCGGCCACGGGCGGCGCCAACGCCGAGATGCGGGTGGACGTCGAGTTCTTCACCGACCGCGACGGCGACCGCCGGGCCTGGAACGACGTGGCCAACGACAACTATCCGCGCACGGCCGACCTCGACCGCGGCAACCTGGCGACGAATCCCAACGACTTCGGCGATTCCTTCGGCATGCACATCGCCGTGGCGCCCGACGACGACGGGATCATCCACTACGGCACCGTCCGCGTCGAGAACAACTACCTCGCCATGTTCATCCGGAACCGGGCGCCCATCGGCCGGGTCAACCGCTTCTCGCGGGTGGTCCTCACGCCGCGCCACCGCACCCCGGGCCGGATCAACCTCAACACGGCGCTCACCCGGGCCACGGAGATCGACACGGCCACTCCCCACGTGTTCAACCCGCTCCTGGGCGTGCCCGGCATCATGGGCCGGTACGCCGGGACCCTCGGATTCCCGGCTCAGTCGGACAACCTGTACCCGCGGGACGACGAGTTCGTCGCGCCCTTCGACCTGGCGACAATGCCGATACCTTTGGGAACAATCGCTCCCGAGGACATCTCCGCCCTGGACCGCGCCCGCAAGGTCGTCGCCTTGCGGCCCGAATGGCGCGACGGACGCTACTACCGCAGCTCGGGCGAGCTGGTCGCTCCGGGCGCCGACACCACCACCGGCGCGGCCCTGGGGCCCGTGTACCCGCCCATCCTGAGCGCGTTCCCGGATGTGGCGGACCGCTTCGACGAGCTGGCGTGGCGCTTCACGCGGATCGCCAATCTCGTCACCACCCGAAGCGACACCTTCGAGATCATCGTGACGGCTCAGACGGGGTATCTGTCCAACGAAGACATGAACAACGACGGCCGCATCGACTACCGCAACGACTTCATTGTCACCGGCGAGGCGAAGAAGCGGACCGTGTACGAGAGATAACGCTGCGATGGAGGATCCCGGATTGAAGCCTCCGAGGGGTACATCGAACCCCGATGCGAGCACCGCCAATCACAAGTCGTTAATCGCGTATCGCGAATCACCGTGCTTCCGGATCGGGGACGCCGGAGACGCTAAGGAGTGAATTGGATGAGGTCGAGTATCAGAAGCGGGGGAGGTAGGCGCGTCCTGTGGACGCCGGCCCTGGCGCTGGTGCTGTTCGCGGGCCACGCCGCGGCGCAAGGCTTGAACCAGACCGCCGTGGTGGTCATCGCCGAGGGCGATGCCGCCGCTCGGACCGCCTACGAAGTCGCGGGATACGACCCCGCCGACATCGTCGAGGTCGCCGTCGATCCGGCCACCTCGAGCGGCGACATACAAACCGCCTTGCAGGACGTGATCGACCGGGCCGTGACGGCCGAGCTCCATTACACGCTGATCATCGACGACAACGGCGGCACCCCCTGGCCGAACATCAGCCTCAACGTCCCCGCCGACGCCGACATCACGATCCTGGGCGCCGTGGGGCCCCAGACGTTTAACGCGCCCTACAGCATCGTGCTGGAAGGCACGGACGGGCTGCCGGTCATCCAGATCGATCCGCCCACCGACCCCGAAGCGGACGTGGACCTCCTCGAGATCGACGGCCTGACCCTCAGCAGCGGTCTCGTGGGCCTTGCCGCGTCCAACGGCACCCAGGCCACCCTCAACCGCGTCTACATCATCAACAACGTCGAAGCGGGCGTTCGGGTGGAAGACGACTCGGACGTGCTGCTCGTCAACTGCAGCATCGCCGAGAACGGGGAGGACGGCGTTCTCGTCAGCGACGGCCACGCCGAAGTCCTGTTTTGTTCCCTCATTCGCAACGGCACCGACGGCCTCCGCACCGAGCCCAGCGGTACGGCGCGCGTACGAAACACCCTGGTCTTCGAGAACACCGACGACGGCCTCGAAGCCGAGGACGCGGGCGGATTTGAAGTCGCCGTCAACAACGTCTTCGGCAACCTCGATCAGGACTAGGTCGGTGTGACGGCCGACGCGAACAGCATTTCCGACGACCCGCTCCTCGACGAAGGCGCGCCCTGGATCGGAAAGCTTCAGGAGCCCGATCTTACCGATCCCGACAATCCGATCATCTCGCCCTGCATCGATGCGGCAGCCGATTTCGAGATCCTGCCCTACACGACCGAGGATTTCGAGGCTCAGGTCCGGCCGTTTGATTTCTTCAGAGATCTCGTGGACCAGACAGGGGCGCTGCCGGACATCGGTGCCGACGAATTGTCGGACGATGCCGCCCTGGGCCTGCCCATCTGGTATTTCTGCCGCGTCCTGCCCAACCCCATCCCGGCCTTGGACGAGGGCGAGCTGGACGTGGAGATCCGCGTCACCCTGCGGCGCAACTTCGCCATCGAGGACGACAACCTCCTGGTCTGGATCACGCCCCAGGGCCTCGATCCCACGATTCTCGCGCAGCGGATCCCCATTCGCATCACGTCGTCGCCTCGGGCCGGCATCTACATCGGCACCAACGACATCGACATCACCACCGTCCTCGGGTCCACCGCCGCGCCCACCCAGAGCGACCTCATCGCCGACGGCCACGGCGCCGTGTACATCTCCGTCAACGGGGTGATCTTCGACAACACCCCCGAGCACGAGCTCATCCGCGCGGCCGCCCACGAGGGACGGCAGGTCCTCATCGACACCATCCCGCCGCGCCTGGACCCGGCGATTCTGCCCGCGGCGGCGGGGGCCTTCATCACCAACCACAACGACACCACCACGGCCCTGTTCGTCCCCGGCGTCCACCCCGGATATCCCGGCCTGCCGGGACCGGCGGTCTATCCGCCCTCGACGATCCCGGCCCCGGTGGACACGGCCGGCACCATCACCAACAACATCGCCGACCGCAACACGCCCGGCGCCCAGGTCTTCTTCAACGTGGGGTCCCGGTCCAACTACCTGCCGCCGGAGAACCTCGACATCGAAGTGACCGTGCCCTTCATCGACCCGCCCGTGCTCGATCCCGACGGCGTCGAGATCCTCGACCCCACGGGGGCCAGCCGGCCCGTGTCCGGGTTCCCCATCGTGACGGACGCCGTGACGCCCGTGAACCTCACGAACGAAGGCCCCGGCCGGTGGCAGTTCATCGCGGGCCAGTCCCTCATGTCGGCGGCCACGGCCACCCTCGTGTACAACACCACCGGCACCCAGACGGC
>CAYVOE010000441.1:0-4511 GCA_964452795.1 uncultured Nitrospiraceae bacterium | reverse complement strand
ACAGGGGGCCGCTCCTCGCAATGACGGGATGGTGTCTCACATGAGCCCTTTACGCGCAGTCCTCGTAGCTCTGTGACGGGTAGGGGCATGGCTCATGGGCCCGTTGAGCGCAGTCCTCCGGATCCTACGATGGGTAGGCCAGTGCGCAGGAACGGGTGGAGCGCTGTCCCCGTAGTCCTACGAGGAACAGGGGCGGATTTCGGCTGCATCGACTTCAAGAGCAAAGCCTGTCATCGGCGGCCGCATATCGGTAAACTGGCCGCCGATATCGGTCGGCGCCCATCGGCGGGCGGACCTCAACGCATTGGGAGCGAACCACCCTTGAGCACATCTCTGTTTCCGTACCGCGTGGCCATCCTGGGTTGTCCGTCGTATCCGCAGGTGGAATGGAACGAGGCCAATCTCGAGCGACTCCGTTCCCTGGGGTTCAACACGATTCAGTTGAACATCGCCTGGGCCAGCCGCCCCGCCGACGAACCCCTCAACCTCGAGGACGTGGTGGAACTGCCCGCGGACCGGCGCGACGCCCTCGCCGGTCGCACGTCGCTGCAGAGCGACCCCTCGCCCGAGGCACGGCAGCGACGCCGGGACGACCTGCGGGCGCGGATCGATTTGGCGAAGGCCGCCGGCTTCCGCACCATCTTCCATTTCGGCGCCCCCTATGTGGGCGACCGCAACATCGGCGACGCCCTCGCCAATTGCCTGCTCGACGGGACCACGGTCGAGCGCTGCGTGTCCCTGCTCGAGACGCTTGCGGCCGAATTTCCCGGCATCGACGACATCCTGATCTACACCTACGACCAGCACGCCTGGTTGTGCAGCGAGTTCGGTCCCTGTCCCCGGTGCACGGGCCGGCCCCTCGACGAGCGGGTCGTCCCCTTCCTCTCCCGCATGGCCGAGACGTGGACCCGCACCCATCCCGACGGACGCCTGTGGTGGGAGCCGTGGGAGCTGTCGGCGGGACAGGTCTTCCGCTGCGTCGAAGCCCTGCCGACCGAGGGAATCGGCCTCGCCCTGCACAGCAACATCGCCGAAGTCATGGCGACCCATCCGGTGGACCGCTGGCTCAAGAACGCCTGTTCCCTGGCGGGACAGCGCGGCATCCCGGTCATCGTCGAGCACTGGCTCGGCGCACCGACGGAGGAGGTGGAACCCTTTCTGCACCTGGCCTGTCCGCTGGTGACCCTGCGCGGCCTGCGGACCATCGCCACCCTCTCGCCCGTGGCGGGCATCAAGGAGTACTACGGCCTCGTGCCGGACAAGGAAGACCCCAACCTGCGCATGACGGGCCTGTTCCTGGCGGATCCGGACATCGAGGAGAACGAGGCGCTGCGCCGGCTGGCGGAACCTTACGGCGAGGCGGCGGCGGATACCGAGGCCTTCTGGCGGCTCAGCAGCGAGGCCTTCGAACTGTTCCCCTGGGACGCCACGTGGCGTTTTCGCTGCTTCGGCCGCAAGAGCGAGAAGCACGACCTGCGGGCGGCGGAAGTTCCGGGCATACCCTGGCATACGCCCAGTTGGGAATCGACCCGCCGGGCCTTGTACATGAAGGTGGGTCATGAGGAAGTCGACCCGTGGCTCCTCGAGGACCTGCAGATCCGGTTCGAATTCGCCGCGGACCGCATGGAACGGGCCCTTCGCACGGGCCGTCAGGCAACCCGACGGACGCCGCAGCCGCTTCTTCCCGCGCTCGAGGCGAACCTCGCCGAGCTCGAGCGATGGCTCCGGCTTACCCGGGCCCACGCCTATCACTACCGCGAGACCAACCTCGCCACGACGCTGCGCGCCTGCCGCGACGCGGGCCTCCCCTTCCCCGAACAGACGGTGCGCGAACTCGAGGACGTATTGCTGCGCGATGCCGAAAACCAGGGCGGATCGGAGGAATTGCAGCGGGCCGTGGCGGCGTTGCGGGACGATCCCGGGGCGTTCATAGACGGCTACTTCCTGGCCGCGCGGACCGAGAAGCCGGAGCAAGCCGCCTCGACCTCGTGACAAATGGCCCGGACTACATCGGGGAGTAAACCATGTCGCTTCACTACCTTTTTGTCCTCGGGGGGATGGTGACCCTGGCAGCGTCTCCCGTTCCTGGAGACACGGCGATCCAGGACGGCGCCTTTCGCAAAGAGGGCCTCGAAGCCCTGAACGCTCCACACTACCAATACGAGATCCTGGGTCTGGGGGGCACCACCATGCGCGTCGGCCCCCACGGGTTCACTTACCCCGGCGCGCCCGGCGTGGATTCCGAAGGCTACCTCGAGCATTTGCCCTACCTGGCGTACCAGTACTGGTGGGATGCGGAAGGCCACCGACACCTCCCCTTCGGCGTCGTCGGCGGCTACGGCGATTCGGTCGATCCCGGCGCGATTCGTTCCTTCCGTCACGAGCTCGACATCGAGACGGGTGTCCTCGACATCCGGCTCCAACTCGAAACAGAGGCGGCGGGTTCCTTTTTCGAATCCCGCCGCGAAATGTTCATTACCCCCGACGGGGTATGGGTCGTCCGGGTGACCGACTCGCCAGAGGCCCCGCTCCCGTTTCGCCTGCGGATCGAGCCGAATCAGAACGTCCGCATCTACCTCAACATCGGCATCTACGACAAACCTCACGCCCCCTGGTCCGGCACGGCGACCGCACGCGACGAGGGCCTGTTGGTCGAGGCAACCCGACCCGACTCGTGCGTGGCGACCCTCGCCGTCGCCGTGGACGCACCGGAGGTCGGCGTCGACCCCGCCGCCACGACCGTGGGGAGCGCTCGGTCCGGTCAGACCCTCACGTTCTACGTCGCCCCCGGATCGTCCTATGAAGGCGCAGACCCGGCGGCGGCCGCGTGGCGCACGGCGGATGAGGCGCGGGCCCGCGGGTTCGACGCCCTCCGTGCCGAGACGGCCGCATGGTGGAAGGCCTTCTACGGCCGGTCGAGGGTGGACCTGCCCGACGCGGACCTGGCGAAATGGTACGCTCGATCCATGTACTACCACGGCGTCTATTTCGGGAACACCGACATTCCGCCCGGGTGCTTCGGGACCAGCATCGAGGGGTTCGCCGGCGCCGTGTGCACCGAGTACGACCTCGTCCTCGACCAGATGGCCCTGCTGTATACCGGCCACTTCGCCGAATCGGGCCGAACTGCGGCTTGGCTGGCCCGGGTGCTCCCTCGGGCCGAGCGGTACACCGCCGAGGGCATAGCCATGCACAACACTTCCCTTGAGTACTCGGGGGGCGCCAAGTACAGCACCCTCATGGGTTACGACGGAACCCTGTGCGTCCAGCCCGGCGAAACGGAGGGGGTCAACATCTTCAGCAACTATCCCGGCGCCAACGCGGCCTTCATGGCCCTCGCCCACTTCGACTGGACCCTCGACCCGGCTCATGAAGACCCGGCCCTACGGATCCTGAAGCAAACCACACGGGTCTCTCTTCACGATCTGGACTGGCGGGACGATTTCGATGCCTGGGTGAACCGCAACGCCCCCAGCACGGTACAACAGGCCGCCACCGCCTTCGGTCTAAGTGAATCCCGGGCCCGCGGCGTGGCCGACCCGGATTGGGACAAGTACGCCGACCAGATCCTGCTGCCCACGGACGAGTTGAACGGCCGGCCCGTGCTTGTGGGCGGGGCCGGCGGCAAGGCGGTCCGAGGAAAGGGCGATTCCACCTGGATGATCCCCCTGTGGTGGTACGGCATCATTCCCGTAGACGATCCCCGCGTCCGGCCGACCTACGAGATGGTACGCGAATCGCGGACGGGCGATTACGTGTTCAACAACGGCTGGGTGGGCGTCATCGCCGCCAAGCTCGGCGAGGGCGAAGAGGCCCTCCGCTGGATCCGGGGCTTCCTCCGGCCCGACATCACCGTCTTCGACGACACCTGCTTCGGCGAGATCGTCTACGGCGAGGAGGACTTCAAGAAGGCGCCCGAGATCGCCGCCCACAGCGCCTTCATCTGCAACGCCGTGCACATGCTCATGGACGGCGATTCCTCCGAGGTCCTCACCGTCTTCCCCGCCCTCCCCGGGGAATGGCGGCGGAGCGGCGTGGCCTTCGACGACCTCCGGGCCCGCGGCGGCCTCGCCGTATCCGGCACCTACGGCCCCGCGAGCGCGTCCGTCACGGTCCGCAACCTCTCCGACACCCCCGCCCGCCGGACCTTACGCATCCGCCTCTACGACGAGAAAGCGTCCTCAGACGACGCCCGCATGGAACAGGACTACGCCGTCGTCGACCTGTCCCTGTCGCCCGGGGAGACGGCCGATTTCGACTTCCCTGCGCGGAGAGACGCGGCGGAGGGCAAGTAGACGGCACAGGCCCCGGGCCATAGCGCGGATGACGTTGCCCCCGCCCCGTCACAGGACTACGAGGACCGCGTCCAAAGGGTCCATGTGAAAGGGCCTCCCCGCGCACAACTACGAGTACTACGCACAACCCGATCCGGCGCAATGACCCCACCGCCGTAGAACTCCGAGGCCTGCGCTCAACGGGGCTGTGAGGGTCCTCCTACCCGGCGTAGGACC
>CAYVOE010000440.1:0-4529 GCA_964452795.1 uncultured Nitrospiraceae bacterium | reverse complement strand
CCGGGCTGTCGTAGAGGAACTCGTCGTCGTACCCCATCCAGAAAAACTCGGCGCCGATGACCGCGGCCCCGTCTCGGGCTTCTTTCTCCCGTATCGCCGCGATCTCCTCTCGCGACAAGGTGGGCGAACCCACGTCGCCCCGGGTCATGACGGCGATGGCCACGTCGTGGCCCTGAGCCGCGTACTTCGCCAGCGTGCCCCCGCACAAGATTTCCACGTCGTCCGGATGGGCCCCGAAGGCCATGATGCGCATGAATCGATCTCCCGTATCGGCCCGGTTTTCCCGGGCCTTCGGCTGCAGCCGACGGCGCTCGGCTGTCGGCCGCAGCAATCCCTATGTTGCGTATGCCCAAATCCCGCGGGCCCGTCGACCCGGCCCGGCGAGAGCATGCGGCGAGCCGGGAGGATGGCGGCGTCTCCATGGGAAGGCCGCCTCTTCTTCCGCTCGCGCGGCGGGGACGTCTTATCGCCCGCTCGTGTATGTACTTGAAATCAGCTGAGATTCAGCAATCCAAAATCACCAGAAGTACCAATAGATGCAGATCCAAACGACGGCGAAAACGCCGTACCAGAGAGTGGCGTGGGCGTACCAGGGCCGCTCCTTCTCGTGCTCCGTGTGCTCGCTCATCATGGAGGGGCGCCAGAAGAAGGGCTCGGCCTGTTCGGGCGACGGCGCGGGCGTCATCAGCGACACGGCGATGACCACCGCGATGACGAGGAGCTCGAGGAAGAAGCCGATGTACAGCCAGTGAAGGCCGAGGTCGATCTGGGCGACGATGGTAACGAACAAGACGGCCGTCACCGCCAGGCCTGCGATAAGGCCGGCAAGGGCGCCCTGGGCGTTGGCCCGGCGCCAGAAGATGCCGACGAGGATCACGGCGATGAGGGGCGTGGTGACGTAGGTGATGCTCTGCTGGAAGTAGTTGAAGATGCCTCCGTACCGGTGAACCATGGGAGCGACCAGGCCGGCGATCACCAGGGCGAGCAAGGAGGCGGCCCGCCCCATGAAGACCACGGATTTCTCCTCGGCGTCGGGCCGGAAGAGCTTCTTGTAGACGTCCAGCGAGAAGATGGTGGCGGTCGAGTTGGCCAGGGCGCTGACGGTGGACATGACGGCGGCCACGAATCCGGCGAGCACGATGCCGCGGAGCCCCCATTCCGGGGCGAAGTTGGCCAGGGAGAAGGCGAAAGCCTCGTCGAGATCCTGGAGCGGTTCGGCCTGGTTCATCTCGTGGATCCAGTGGAATACGACGAACCCGAGGAAGCAGGTGACGAGAGGCCGGACCAGGTTGATGAACCCGGCGAAGATGATGCCCATGATGCCGTCCCAGCGCGACCGGGCGCCGAGGACCCGCTGCACCATCACCTGGTTGGCGGCGGAATAGAAGACGAAGAGGCCCACGGTTCCGGCGAGGATGGCGAGGAAGGGGGCGACGTCGTGGTCCGGCGGTTGGTAGAGGTGGAACCGATCGGGATTGGCCTCGACCATGGCGCTCCAGCCGCCTGGAATGTGGCCCAGCGCCACAAAGTAGAGCACCAAACCGCCGCCTATCAGCATGAGGCACTGGAGGGCGTCGGTCCAGACCACCGACATAAGTCCGCCCTTTACGGTGTATACGGCCACGAGCAGCACCGTTCCCCAGAGGATCCCGTAGAAGCTCCACCCGGTGAGCTTGGAGAAGGTGATGCTGCCGCCGTAGAGCACGGGCACCAGGAACACGAACACGTAGGAGAAGAGCATCACGTAGCTGTAGATGTCGCCGCAGGTGCTGCTGAAGCGGCGTGTGAGCATCTCGGGCACGGTGGCGATTCGGTTTCGAAGGTAGATGGGGATGAATACGGCGATGAGGACGGTGTAGACGGGCAGGGACCACCATTCCCAGTTGGCGACGCCCATGCCGTTTTGGTAGGCCTGGCCGACGGTGCCCACGATCTGCTCGCTCGAGACGCTGGTGGACACGAAGGCCGCGCCGATGATCCACCACGGCAACCGGCCCGACGCCAGAAAGTAGTCTCGGGCGGTCTTGCCTTGGTGCCGCGACGCCCACAACCCGACCGTCACCACCAGGACCAGCGATCCCACGATGATGGCGACATCGATCCCGCTCAACGCAAATTCCATGGTCTATACCCCTGCCCGCGTTGCTATCCTTAGCACGTACGATCGGCCACGACGGCCTTGAACGCCTCTTTTTTTGTGTTGGGGGTCGCATCCGGTTTCGCGCTCGAGCCGCGGCCGCCGGGCACGACGGCATCGGAGCGAATCCGGACCTGCAAAATGCCTGGGATCCCGTTCGGTGACGCGGAGCGCCCCGGAGACCGAGCGGAGTCCCCGGGGCGCATCCGGTCACGCGTCAACGCTGTTCGAGGTACTCGCGTACCGTGATCAGCGACTCCTTATGGTCCTTCAGCTGGGGAAGTACTCGAGTCCGAACGCACCGTTGGACCCGGTTTCCTCGATGGCGCGCAAGATGGCCGGATAGTTGAGCTCGGTCCCGTAATGCTCGCCGCGCCCGGGCACGCCCGCCGAGTGGAAATGGCCGATCACGTCCTTGTGCCGACGGATGTGATCGATGACGTTCCCCTCCATGACCTGCATGTGGTAGACGTCGTAGAGCAGGCGCAGGGCGGGGCTGTTGACCGACCGCACGATCTCGGCGCCCATGTCGGACGAGTTCAGGCAGTACCCGGCGTGGTCCACGTGGGTGTTGAGCGGCTCGAGCAGGAGCGTGAACCCTTCGCGCTCGGCGATGGCCGCCGCTTCTCCCAGCGCCTTCTCGATGGTGGCGCGCATCTGGTCCCAGGACATGGAGGGCTGCTCGTTGCCGGCGCAGGTGATGGCCTTGTGGCAGCCCACGGACTTGCCGAAGGCGATCGCCTCGTGCACCCGTTCGAGGTATCGGCTGTGCGTGTCGGCCATGACCGGGGCGCCGCCCGTCGAGCCGTCGTCGGGCGGATTCACCACGAGATTGTTGATGGTGATTCCGGCGGCCTCGCAGGCCTGCTTCAGGGCCTGGGGATCCTTGCGTCCGTCGCCGGGTGCGTCCTGGGTCGAGTCGTGCATCCAGAACTCGATGCAGTCGTACCCGCACTCGGCGATGAGCGGCACGCGCTCTTCCGCCGGCAGGCCGGGAAACACCGTTTCGAGACAAACGTCCAATCGCAGCATATCGCCCTTCTCCTACGCGCCTTGGGTCCGGGTGCCGGCCGCCGCGGCCGCGACACCCCCGTCGGTATTGAGCAGCGCCCGGAACACCTTGTTGATTCCCCGCGCGATGGCCGCGCAGTCCTCTTCGGAATGGTTGTAGTCGATGTCCAGCAGGATGGCCCGCGACAGCAGGTCGAGGGTCCGCGGACACATGTCGGGGCTGTATTTCGGCAGGTTCTCCGGCGCCACGCCGCTCCAGGGCAGTCCGTCGGCGGCCACGCTCTTCTGGCTGAGGATGTGCTCCCAGAAGGTGTAGACGTGCCAGTCGCGGACCTTGGAGTCGTATACGCCGCCGGCGGCGATGCCCTCGGCCTTGAGGGCCTCGAGCGCGCGCTTGGTCACGTCGGCGTTGGGCAGGAACATGACGAGACAGATGCCCGTGTCGCCGGACTCGTCCGTGAGCCGCCGGAAGGACAGGCCCGGGAAGGGCTCGATGGCGCCCTTGATGCGGCTCTTGGCCCGGCGATATCCCTCGAGCATTTCGGGGGCTTTGCGGATCTGGGCCAGCGCCACGGCGCCCTCGAGCTCGCTCATGCGGTAGTTTTCGCCGCAGAACAGCTCGCCTTCGCGCCGTTCCCGGGCGAAGCGGTCGGGCCGCCAGCAGGCCGCGCAGTCGTGCCAACTCTGGGCGCGGGTGTGGAGCCACTCGTCGTTGGTGGTGATGAACCCGCCTTCGCCGCTCACGATGACCTTGTAGTAGTCGAAGCTGAAGCAGCCCATGGTGCCGATGGATCCCAGCATCTGGCCGCGGAAAGACCCGCCGCCGGCCTGGGCGGCGTCTTCGACCACGGGGAGCCCGTGGCGGTTCGCCACTTCCATGAGGGCGTCCATCTGGGCGGCGGCGCCCCGCATGTGCACCGGCACGATGGCCTTGGTCCGGGGGGTGATGGCCTTCTCGACGGCCTCGGGGTCCATGCAGAGGGTGTCGTCGATGTCCACGATCACCGGAATGGCGTTGCAGGCCGCCACGGTGGCGGCAGTGGCGAAGAAGGTGTAGCCCGGCACGATGACCTCGTCGCCCGAACCGACGCCCAGGGCCCGGTAGCTGGCCACGAGGGCCGAGGTGCACGAGTTCACGGCGAGGCAGTGCTTGACGCCGATGAACTCCGCCATGGCCGCCTCGGCCGCCGCGACGCGGCTGGGTTTGGGGTTGTAATAGCGGAACAGGTGCGGTCCGCGAAGGTCTTTGTCGCCGAAGATCAGCTCGCGGATCCGCTCCTTGCGGTCGCCGCCGAAGTCCCACATGTCGACGATTTCCCACAGCTCTTCGGCGCCGATCTTGGTGGGATAGGGGCCGAGGGCAGGCACGGCCGCCTGCCCC
>CAYVOE010000439.1:0-4540 GCA_964452795.1 uncultured Nitrospiraceae bacterium | reverse complement strand
TCCTGTATGGGTCCCCACCGGAGGCATTGGTGCAACCAAAGGCTGCTCCTCCGTTCGCCCGTACTCCCACAGGATCGCGCTCCTCGCAATGACGGGTAGGGGCACCCTCACCGCCCCGTCCAGCGCAGTCCTCGTAGTCCTACGGCGGGTGGGGCCGGTGTCGATGCCGGAATGGTCCCGTCCAATGGTTGACCTGAAGCGCTGTGAATGTATCCCCTTCGGGGAATTTTCCCCAACCAAGAGCGATGGCAGGACCGGCGCGTTGTTGGTGAGGTCGGCGGGCCCCGATTTGCCCCGGCCGGCCGGGGGATGCTTGAATGACGGCCGGCGCAAGGCGCCCGGGAAGGAGACTGACGATGATCCGTTCAAGCAGAAGGTTCCGGTGGGCCGGAGGATGGGCCGCGTTGATTACGGTCTGCGCGTGGGGATTCGGCGAGGCCGCGCTCGGCCAGGAAAACGAAGTCGGTGAGGGTTACATCGCCCTCTTCAACGGCAAGGACCTCGAGGGCTGGCAGGCGAAGATCCGCGGCTACGAGCTGGGCGACAACTACGGCGACACCTTCCGCGTCGAGGACGGCGTTCTAAAGGTGTCCTACGATCAATACGAGGAGTTCGGCGGTCGGTTCGGCCATCTGTTCTACCAAACCCCCTATTCGAACTACCGGTTGCGCATCGAGTATCGGTTCGTGGGCGAGCAGGCACCGGGCGGGCCGTCCTGGGCCTTCCGCAACAGCGGCGTCATGATCCACGGCCAGCCGCCCGAGACGATGCGCAAAGATCAGGAGTTTCCCGTGTCCATCGAGGTCCAGTTCCTCGGCGGCCCCGGCGCCGGCGAGCGGCACACCGCCAACCTGTGCACCCCGGGCACCCACGTAGTGATGAACGGAGAGCTCCATACGCCCCACTGCACCGATTCGACGTCGAAGACGTACCACGGCGACCAGTGGGTGACGGTCGAGGTGGAGGTGCGCGGCAACGCCATCACCCATTTCGTGGAAGGGGAGCCCGTGCTGTCCTACACGGATCCGCAGCTCGACCCGGGCGACCCCGACGCCAAGGCCCTGCTGGACGAGGGGCACCCCCGGATGCTTACCGGGGGCACCATCTCGCTCCAGTCGGAGAGCCATCCCATCGAGTTTCGCAAGGTCGAGCTGCTTCCCCTCGAGGACTGAGCCGTCACAAGGCCGTCCGGGGGAGAAGGGCCTGCTACTTCTCGAGGTAGTAGGCCTTCTCCCACCCGTAAATAAGCTCGAGGACGTATTCGTCGGTCTGGTACACGCCCGCGGCTCCGTGCTTGCTGAGGCAGGGGGTGCTGCCGCCCTGGGGGTTGTAGATGGCGCTGTGGGCGACGTCCCAGTACCCGGGGATCAGGCCGTAGGTGGAGATGTCGACGTTGCTGAAGGGTTCCTGCCAGTACCATTCCTCGTAGTCGCCCCACGGGTCGAGGTAGGTCCAGTGGCCGGTGCCCTGTACCCAGTAGTCGGTGGTGCCGGCGAGGGCGTAGGAATGGCAGTTGTACTTGGCGGTGGGGGCCGAAATGCGCTGGCTGGCCAGGCCGGGATATCCCCACTCGTGGTCGCGGGTGACGTCTTCCTTCTGCCAGGACGTGAAATCGGGCTCTTTCAACACCATGTACTCGACGGCCCGGGCGTATATCCGGGTCTTGATGGGCCAGGCGTTGTATCCGGGGTCGCCCGGTCCGGGCGGGTTGAAGTAGTGGTCGTATTTCTTGGGAATGCTGTATCGGACGTACGTCGGGCTCATGGCGCCGAAGTACACCGTGACCTCATCCACGTCCGCTGCCGCGACGGCGGCGAGACCCGCCGTGGCCCACAACGTCGCCGCAACGACCGCCCATCCGGTGGTCCGAGTGCGTGGCTTCATTTTCATGTCTCCTTCTCCGCTCCTATTGCGCCGCCGCATCGACGAATTCCGTGGCGATGCGGAACAGTTCTTTCCCGTTGCCGCGATAGTTGAGGAAGGCGTACCCCACGTAGGGATTGCTGAGCTCCTTCTCCCGCAGGTCCTGGTATTCGACCAGCAACTCCTCCTGCCGCGGCGTCAGCCCCTTGCGCATCTCCTCGTTCTCGACGTAGCGCTGGAGGAACTCGCCGATGCAGTAGTGCACCAGGGCCGTGTGGGCGCAGTGGCGGTAGACCCCGTCGTCCTTCTCGGCGTTTTCCGGCCCCGCCAGGGCTTCCTGGAGGCGATGGGCCATCTTCACGAGGAGCGGGAGGGACTCGGCCTTGTCGTCGATGGCGGCGAGGATCACGGGATAGGCGAATCCGCCGTCGGGATAGGCCACGGTGGGCCGCATCGGCTCGTTTTCCTTCGGCGCCAGGGGAAGCTTCTCCGCCACGAAGGTGTACATCTCCTGCGTGGCCCGCAGGATGGCCGCCCGCTCCTCCGGCGTCCCCTTTTCGGCGGCGACCAGGAGCTTGCGCACCCGGGGCTCGGCCCGAACGGCGGAATAGAACGACTGGGGCTCGAACTGGTTCTGGAACACGCGCCGGGTGAGGCTGTCGCGATACAGAAGATTGACCACGGAATCGGTGGTCGATTCGACGTCCGATTCCCGCGACTTCTGCTCGTAGAACCCTTCGACGGAGCCGAAGGATACGGAGTACCCCGCCGGATCGGGCAGCTCCTGAAGGCGGTGCGCCAGTTCCGACGCGCCCGCCGCCATGGCCACCACCGCGACGGCGACGGCCGGCAGCAGGAACAGCCGCTTCCGGCTCAGGCCCGCCCCGGTGACCCCGCCGGTTCGGAATTTCATACGCATGGTTATCCCCTTTCTTTATGACCTTTGTTCCGGAATTTCCGGGCCCACTTGGCCAAAGAGGCTGCCGGGGGCCGACGACAAGGCAAATCGGTACCGCCCTCGCGCCATGCGGCTGCACCTCGCCGTGGAAAGGTTTCCACACCCCGAACCTCGTTCTACAGAATACCATCGGCGGTCCCGGAATTCGTGTAAAAAGAATGTAACACGCGCAAACGGCGACCCGCCCGCCGTCGGCGCAGCGGGCCTCGCTCGGCCGCGTTCGTGTGCTACGATGGGCGGCCGTCGGCGGTCGATTCCTGCAGATGAGGGGCGCAAGGCGCCGGGGGGATGCTTTGAAGGGCGGAACAGACGAAACAGGACTTCCGTCGCGCTGGCTGGCGGACTTGGACGACCCGTCCGGGCCACTCCGGCGGACCTTTGACCGGGTCTACGGTCCCTCGGCGTCGGTTCAAGAACGGCGGCGGACCCTCGTGCGCCGGGCCCTGGGGGCTTTCCTCCAACGCTTCGGCGACCGGCCCGTCCGGATCTTTCGTGCACCGGCCCGCATCAACCTGCGGGGCATGCACGTGGACACCCACGGCGGATACCTCAATCTCATGACCCACGACCGGGAAACGGTGGTGGTGGCCGCTCCGGCGGCGGAGCCCCTGTGGACTTTCGCGAACGTCGACCCCGCCTTTGAAGAGGTCTCGTTTCCCGCCCGACCCGAGGAAGAAGACAACCGACCCCGAGGCCACTGGGGCCGATACATACGGGGCTGCGCCCTCCAGGTCTGGCGATCCCGTCCCGAGATCCCGCCGCAGGGGATGGACGCGGTCGTCGCCAGCGACATCCCCCTCGGGGCGGCGCTCAGCTCGTCCGCGGCCTTGTGCGTGGCCGTCGTAGGGGTTGGGTGCGCGTTCCTGGGCCGACGCCCGAACGCGGCGGACTGGATTCCAGCGGCCCGCGACGCGGAATGGCACGCCGGGTCGCGGTGCGGGGTCAGCGATCCCGCGGCCGTCATTCTGGGTGCGGCGGGGACGCTGGTGAACGTGGCGCTCCGGGAGCCGACGCTCGACACCGGGTCGGCGCGGCGCCTGCCCTTTCCGAAGGATCTGGCGGTGCTGGTGGCCCACAGCCACACCCGACGCAGCCTCAGCGGCGCCGCCCTCATAGAATATACACGCAACCGGTTCGCGTACTCCCTGGCCCTCGAGGTGTTCCGGCAGGCCCTGCGGCGGCGGGGACTGCCCGAGGCGGACGTGTCGGCCTTCGACCGCCTTTCTCGATTCGCCACGGCGGTGGCGCCCCATCTGCCCGCGCCGGCCGACCTGTACGACGTGCTGCGGGAGATACCCGAGGAGATCGACTGGGAATCGCTGCGGACGCAATATGATCTGCCCGATCTACGCGAATCCTACGAACGGTACTTCGGTGCGGTCCCGGAGGACGAGCGGCCCCGGCGGCTTCGCCTGCGGGGGCCTCTCCTGTTCGGCCTGGCGGAATCGGAGCGGGCCCGAATCTTCCCGGACCGGCTGGCGAAGGGCGATTACGAGGGCGCCGGAAGCCTCATGACCCTCGGCCACGACGGCGACCGCCGGGTCACCGCCGACGGCAAACCGTTCGTCTTTCCGGTGGACGACCGGGCCCTGGCGGACCATGCACGGGCCGGGCGGCCCCTCGTCGAGTGCCCCGGCGAGTATGGCGCCAGCAGCCCTGTCCTGGATGCCCTGGTCGATGCGGCCCTCGAGGCCGGTGCCCTGGGGGCGTGCCTCACCG
>CAYVOE010000438.1:0-4549 GCA_964452795.1 uncultured Nitrospiraceae bacterium | reverse complement strand
GAGCGACGCGGCAATCTCACATGAGCCGTAGGTCCGAATCCGCGAAGTCATCGTCCTCCCATAGGTAAAGATTGCCGCGTCGCTCTGTCTGGGCGCACAAAGACGGCATGAGCGGACCGGCGTAACCCCTCCTCTCGTATGGATTTCCACAGGAGACCGCTCCTCGCAATGACGGGTAGGTGTACGGTCACGGCCCCGCCTAGCGCAGTCTCCCTAGTCCTGTGGCGGGTAGGGCCGTCCCACATGGGTCCGTTGAGCGCGATCCTCGTAGTCCTACGGCGGGTGGGGCGGATGTCGATGCCGCAACGGACCAGGCCATTGGTTGACCTGCATCGCCGCGCACGTATCCCCTCGGGCAAAACAACGGTGAGGCGGTCGGAGTGTGTCTTCGGAGCAGCCGTTCAGAGAACGAAACGTCGGAATCGGCGGGTCAGTCGACTTCCTTCTTCACGATGAAGAGGTAGTTGAACCCGCGCAGGAAGTAGTTTCCGGCGATGGCCTCGGTGTGCCAGTGGCGCCGCTTCAAGGTCCGGTTGCGCCGCACGACGGAAATGACGTCAACGGGTTTGAAGTGCCGCTCGAGGATCGAGAACAGCCGGAACCCGATGGGCATGAAGGGCTTCCCTTTCTTGAAGGAATCGCAGACGTACAGCCCCATGTACCTCCGATTCTTCAGGATGCGGAAGCATTCGGCGATGACCTCGCCCATGGCCTCGTAGTAGGCGGAGTCGAGGGCGCTGAGCTTGCCGATGCAGTCGGGATCGTCGGAATAATCGACGTGGGTCGAGTACGGGGGATCGATAAACACGAAATCGGCGGTGGCGTCCTCGAGGGGCAGCCGGCGCGCGTCGGCCTTGAGGATGTCTTCGCGGTACGGCGCGATGTCGTAGCCCAGATACCGCCGGTCGAGGTCCTTGCACACGTCGATGGTGGTCCCGCTGCCGCACATGGGATCGACGACGAGGTCGTTCTTGCGCGTGTACCGTTCGAGCAGGTTCCAGATGACATATGACGGGGTGGCGCCCACGTACGAGGGATCGCCCTGCGTTTCCTTCCCGTAGTGTTGGGAGGGGTAATCCCACAGCGTGGTGGTCTGCAGGGTCAGATCGGGCTTGCGGTACACGACCGGTTCACGAGAGGCCCCTCTCCCCTCCCCCGGACGAGCCGCGCCGCGGCCGGTGGATTTGCGCCTTCGAGGCACTCGTCTGGCTTTCTCCGTCAAGATGCTCGGTTTTCCTCCCTTGCCTCGAACAACTGCTCGAGCTGGTCCGCGCCCACCGGCTTGGTCACGTGGTAATCGAACCCGGCTTCCCGGGCCTGCCGGCGGTCGTCGTCCTGTCCGTACCCGGTCATGGCGATGAGAATCGTGTCATGGAACTCCGGCCGTTCGCGCAGGCGTCGCGCCACTTCATACCCGCTGAGCCCGGGCAGGCCAATGTCAAGGACCACCACCTCCGGGCGATGTTCATCGGCGGCTTCGAGCGCGCCGGGCCCGTCGTGGGCCAGAAACACCTCGTGGCCCGACATGCGCAGGAGCATGGCGAAGCTCTCGGCGGCGTCGCTGTTGTCGTCCACGAGGAGGATGCGGCGCACGGAGCGCGGCAGCTCGTCGGCGGGACCCGTTTCCGGCTCTTCCGCCTCGGACTCGCTCTCAACGCCCGGGAGGCGTATCACAAACTCGCTGCCCTTCCCGGGGCCGGCACTGTACGCCGAGATGGTCCCGCCGTGCAATTCCACCAGCCGAGACACCACGGTGAGGCCGATGCCCAGGCCGCCGGGACTCCGCTCGAGGGACTGCTCCCCCTGTGTGAAGAGCTCGAAGATGCGCGGCAAGAGTTCCGGTGGAATGCCCTCGCCCTCGTCGCGCACGCTCAATACCGCCTCGGTGCCGTCGCGCTCGAGAGCCAGCACAATCCGCGAGCCCGGTTCGGAGTACTTCGACGCGTTGTGCAGCAGATTGGCGACGACCTGAACCAGCCGCGCCGGATCGCCTTCGATCCGCACGGGTTCGTCGGGCAGGGAAAGGTCGAGACGCTGGTTCCGCTCGTCCAAGCCCGGCTGCACGGTCTCGACGCCCCGGGCGACGACGTTGGCGAGGTCGATCTTTTCCTTGCGCAACACGATGCGGTTTCGCAGGATGCGCGAGATGTCGAGGAGGTCGTCCACTAGCCGCACCATCTGGTGAACCTGCCGCTCGGCGAGCTGGCGAGCGCGCTCGAGGGCCGGGCCGTCGGCTCCCGGCATCCGCATGAGGTGGAGGGCGTTGAGGATGGGCGCCAGCGGATTGCGCAGTTCGTGGGCCAGCATGGCGATCCAGGCGTTTTTCTGCCGGTCCCCCTCCGTAAGCTCTTCGTAGAGCCGGGCATTTTCGAGGGCGATGGCCGTCCGGTGGGCGAGGTCTCCGGCGATTTGAAGGTCTTCCGGGTTGAAGCGGCGCCCGGAATCGAAGGTCAGAAACGTGAACACCGCCAGGACCTGGTCCCTCAGGTTCACCGGCACGACCAGGGCGGATCGGAACCAGGATGAGAGATCGGGTTCGGCGATGAGTTCGGCCCGGCCGGTCTGCACGGCGTTGGAGACAACGGGGGTGTCGGCAGGCCCGGCCAGGGTGCTGGCCACGCGCTGCAGGGTCCCGTCGGACGCCACCCGGTCGACGCAGCAGCCGTCGGCGAACCCGGGCACGGCGAGCGACGCGATGGCCCGCAAGGACTTCGGCACATCCTGAATGTTGCCGAGCTGGCGGCTCGCCTGGGCGAGGAAGCGCAACGACGACTCGTGCCGCTTGGCGGACGTAATGTCGCGCGCAATCTTGGAGGCGCCCACGATTCGGCCCGCCGCGTCCCGGATGGGCGAAACGGTGACGGATACGTCGACGCGGGACCCGTCTTTCCGGATACGGACGGTTTCAAAATGCTCGATGCGTTCGCCGCGCCGGATCCGCTCGAGAATCCGGGGCAATTCGTCGGGCTGGTCCGGCGGCGCCAGCAGGCTCAGCGACTGGCCGATGATCTCGTCGGCGCGGTAGCCGTAGAGCCGTTCCGCGCCCTGGTTCCAGCTCACGACGATGCCGTCGAGGTCCTTGCCGACGATGGCATCGTCGGACGACTCGACTATGTACGCCAGGTGCCGGCGCACCTCGAGGGCCTTGCGTTCCTCGGTGACATCGCGAAAGACCAGGACCACGCCCGCTATGGACCCGTCGTCGGCCCGGATGGGCGCGGCGGAATCGTCGATGGGAATCTCGCGTCCGTCCCGGGACATCAACACGGTATGGTTCGCCAAACCCACCACCACGCCTTCGCGCAGCACCCGAGCCACGGGGTTTTCCACCGTTTCTCGCGACTCTTCGTTGATCACGACGAAGACCTGGTCGAGCGGGAGGCCGGTGGCCGCTTCCAGAGACCAGCCCGTGAGGGATTCGGCCACGGGGTTCATGAAACTCACCGCCCCGGCCGTATCCGCGACCATTACGGCGTCGCCGATGCTCGAAAGGGTCACGTGGAGCTGTTCGCGGTGGCGGCGCTCCTCGCGCTGGGCCCGCTGCGCCTCCTGCGCGCTGGCTTCGGCGGCCTGTCTCGCCGCTTCTTCCGCAAGCAGACGCCGCGCGTTCTCTTCGGCGTGCCGGCGTTCGGTCATGTCGCGCATGATCTGTCCGAAGCCGTGAAGCACGCCCTCCTCGTCGCGCAGGGCGGTGAGCACCACGTTGGCCCAATAGCGCGTGCCGTCCTTGCGGACGCGCCAGCCTTCGTCTTCGAAGATTCCTTCGGTCTCGGCCCGCCTCAGATCCTGTTCGGGACGCCCTTCAGCCTGATCCTCCCGCGTATAAAAGTGAGAAATGTGTTCCCCGATGATCTCTTCGGAGGTATAGCCCTCGAGCAGTTCCGCCCCGGCATTCCAGGTGGCCACGCGGCCCTGCGGATCGAGGCGGCAGATGGAGTGGTCCTTAATCCCGTTGACCAGAAGCCGGAAGCGTTCCTCGCTGATTCGCAGTTTTTCCTCGGCCTGTTTGCGGTCGGTGAGGTCGCGGGTGATCTTGAGAAAGCCCCGGACGTTTCCCGACTCGTCGCGCAGGGCGGTGATGATGACGTTGGCCCAGAAGCGCGACCCGTCCTTGCGAATCCGCCAGGCCTCGTCTTCGAATCGGCCGGTGGCGGCCGCCACTTCGAGTTCGTGTTCGGGCCATCCGGTAGTCGCCAGTTCACGCGGATAGAACCGCGAAAAATGCTGACCGACAATTTCTTCGGCTCGATACCCCTTGATTCGTTCGGCGCCGGCGTTCCAGCTTTGAACGCACCCGTCGCGATCCAGCAGAAAGATGGCGTAGTCCCGCACGCCGGTCACGAGACGCGCGAACTGCTCTTCCGGGGGATTCGGCGGCCGGCATGCGGACTCCGCGGCCGCCCGACGCCGATTCCGGAGCCGGTTCAGACCCTTCAACATGGGGCCCCGTGCCTGCATCGAACGGGCGTGGATAGGGGCCGGAACAGGACAATCTCAACGCGAAATACCGGCGCGACCAAGGTAGTGCGGGCCGGCTTCGGGGAATGGA
>CAYVOE010000437.1:3499-4567 GCA_964452795.1 uncultured Nitrospiraceae bacterium | reverse complement strand
GCGGAGGAATGGCGTGTGAAGCCCGACAAGATCGCCGTGCTCGGCTTCTCCGCCGGCGGACACCTCACGGCGTCGCTGGCGGTGTTTTACGACGGGGGCGAGCCGGACGCCGACGATCCCGTGGCGCAGGCGTCGGCGCGGCCCGATGCGGTGGTCCTGTGCTACCCGGTGATCTCCTCGGGCCCGCACGGACACCGCGGCTCCTTCGACAACCTGTTGGGTGCGGAGGCCACCGAGGCGGAACGGGAAAAGATGTCCCTCGAGAAACACGTCCATTCGGGCATGCCGCCCGCGTTCCTATGGAGCACGGCGGACGACCAGGCGGTTCCGGTCGAGAACAGCCTGATGCTGGCCACCGCGATGCGCCAGAAGGAAATCCCCTTCGAGATGCACATCTATCCCCACGGCCCCCACGGCATGGGCCTGGCATTGGACGACCCGCACATCGCCACCTGGACCACCCTCTGCGCCGAATGGCTCCGCGGCATGGGCTGGTGACAAACGCGGGCTGCGCCTCGAGGGCGACCCGACGCCCGAGACAGGGAACCGCCACTCCTCCCTGTCTCGGGGTCGAGGACCGATACCGTCTTTAATTCAGATTGGCCGTGGCCAGGGACACCAGGGTCGCGTAGCCCTCGTTCACGGGGAACCGGCCGACCTTGTCGTACCGTCGGAACTCGACGTGGCCGTCCATGAAGAGCACGTTCGAGCCGCCGGGCACGTGGTTCCAGGCGGCGGCACCGCCGGGCATCCACGCGATGGCGTCCCAATAAACGGCCACGGTGCTCTGGGCGCGGGCGCCGGCGGCGGGGTTGTTGATGTCCGTGATCAGGAACCGCTCGATCCCCTCCTTCAGCCGCATGATCGACGTGCCGCCGTTGTTTCCGGCGCCGGCCGCCACGGTCACGTCGTTGTCGAGGGCGTTGAGCGCCGCCGTCGGACTGGGCGGCACCGCCGTACCCCAGGCGCCCAGGTTCGGATGACTGAGGGTGGCGAGAAGCTGGACGAGCTGGGCGTGGAGGTTGGGCAACCCGGCGGCGCCGGCTCCGAAGACCGCGGCGGGAGGTA
>CAYVOE010000437.1:0-3489 GCA_964452795.1 uncultured Nitrospiraceae bacterium | reverse complement strand
GATGCCCGGTCCGTCGGCGCCGTCGATGATCCATCCGATATAGTGGTAGGCGTCGGACGGATTGTCGGCAAACCCGGCGTACTTGCAGGGCACGCCGCTGTCGTCCATGTCGTCAATGACGCGCAGGTAGGCTTCGGGACTGTCCACGTCCGGAACCGAGGGGCAGACCAGCACGCCCCAGTCGGTGAGATACTCGGGGTAGATGGTGGTGACCTTGGGGCTCAGTTCGGGTTCGTCCTGGTAGTTGCACTGGGAGTAGTGCGGCTCGGGCGGCCGGCCCGTCCCGTCGCTGTAGTACAGCGCGAGCCCCTGGGCGGGCGGGAACTTGCCGCGGGATTCGCCGGCGTACATCTTCAGCACGGTGCCCATCTGCTTGAGGTTGTTCTGACAGACGGCGCGGTTGGCGGCTTCCCTTGCCCGGGCCAGCGCCGGAAGCAGGATGGCGGCCAGAATGCCGATGATGGCGATGACGACCAGCAACTCGATCAGCGTGAAACCTCTTGTCCCTGCGGATCTTGACATGCTTCACTCTCCCACGGCTGTCGCCGAGCTACCCACATGCTACACAAGACCATACGGGCGGAGCCGTCGATCGGACTCCGGCCGCGTGCCGGTAAGAACCCGTGCCCTCGGGCGATCCACCCACCGGAAAATCCACGCCCGCGTGGCACCATGCTACCACATCGACGGGGCCGGAAAAATAGCGGGGAAGTGAAACTAGTTGTCGGTTACCGGTCCGCGAAGGCCGGGCCCTCGGCGGCGATGCGGCCGGTTCAGCGGTCCGAATGGCCGAGGTCGCGGTCGGGGGCGACCCGGTCGCGCACGCGCTGTTTGAGCTCCTTGGCCTCGGGGAATCGTCCCTCGGCCTTGCGCGACCACACCGTGTCGCCGTCGACGCGGACTTCGAAGACACCGCCGGTGCCGGGGCATAGCGCCACCTCGCCGAGTTCCTTCTCGAAGGTGGTGAGCAGTTCCTGGGCCATCCAGGCCGCCCGCAGCAGCCAGCGGCACTGGGTGCAATATTCGATTTCGACGCGGGGACGACGCTCCATTCAGACACCTCCGATGTCGCGGGCGGGGTAGAGGACGCGGTAGGCCTCGGTAAGGGCGCCGAAGATCGGCGGCAACGCCAGGATGGCGATGACGCACCAGAGGACCGCGACGACGGCTTCGGTCTTCAGGTCGAACCCGGCGACCGCGACGACGGCGGCGGCTACCACCAGCATGGCGATCACGGGGAGCACGCTGACCCGGACCGCCACGCGCACCAGTCCGGCCAGGTTGGCCGCGGCCACGCGGATGCTGGTCCTGACGGCCGCCCCTCCCCCCAGCCCTCGGTCGACGATGAGCAGGTATGCGAACATGAAGAAGAACACGATGTTGAGCAGGGCCACGATCACGGCGGCGAACAGGCCGAGCCAGACGTAGAGGGCGATCCAGACGGTCTGTTCCGACACCGACCGGCCCATGGGAAGGATCAGCCACGCCGCCAGGGCCCCCGTCACCGCCGCGAAGGGCACGCTCACGACCATGAAGACCGCCATGGTCAGGAGGGTCGCCACGAGACTGGGCACGAAGTGCTCGAATCCCTCGAAGAGGGTGTCCAGGCCGAAGGGCCGACCGTCGCGGACGTTGAGGTAGCACAGGTGTATGCCGCACATCGTAGGACCCGTGAGAATGCCCAGGGGCGCCAGGCTCCCGACGAACATGCCCAGCAAGGTGATCCCGAGGAGGGCCCCGTACCGGTCCCGGGTGCGTCGCCAGCCATCTCGAACGCAGGCGGCGGCGTCGATAGGGACCCGGGGCACCGGTTCCGCGGCCGTCGGTCGTGTCTGAATCTCCGCGCGCATGGGGTGTAAGGTACACCACGGGTCGAGGCCAAGCCAACGCGCGCGGATTGTCGGTCCCGGCCGGGATTGCTCTATAATCCGCGAAGCCCGGCGCCGAGGGCGGGCAGACCGGGACGGGAGGAGAGGCGTGCCGAGCGACGTTGTCCAGTTTGAGACCCCCGAGAACATCTCCGTGGCGTACCGGCTGGCGGGACCGGGCACGCGGTTCGTGGCGTTCCTCCTCGACACGCTCGTGATCCTGCTGGGCTCGGTGGTGGCCGTCATGCTGATCGGCCTGGGATTCAGCCTCTTCGGCCCTGCGTTTGCGGAAGTGGGAAGCTACCTCGCGGCCATCGTCCTGGGCATCGGGCTCGGATTCGCCAACATCGCCTACTACGGCATCCTGGAATGGATCCTCCACGGCCAGACCCCGGGCAAACGGGTCACGGGCATCCGGGTGGTCATGGAGGAGGGCTTCTCCCTGTCCTTCGCCGGGGTGGTGGTCCGCAACATCTTCCGCCTCATCGACGTGATCCCCCTGTTCTGGATCGTGCCCGTGGTATCGCCCCGGATGCAGCGCTTCGGCGACATGGCCGCCGGCACCGTCGTGGTCCTCGAGCAGCGGGGCTACTCGAACGCGCTGCGCGAACTGCTGGCCACCCGCCGGCCCGAAGACGCCGTCTTTACTTTCTCCGGACCCCAGCTCGACCGCCTGCGCCGGGTGGACCTCGAGGCGGTGGAGCTGTTTCTGGAGCGGCGCGACCGCCTTCATCCGGACCACCGCGAGGACGTGTTGCAGAAGCTGATTCGGGGCCTTACGGTGCGCCTTCAACTGACGGAGCCCGAGCAGCCGTCGGACCGCGAACGCCTGCTCGAAGACCTCCTCGCCGCCTACGCCCGACGCGAGGCCCGCGAAGTGGGATAGGCGCGGAATCGGCGCTTCGCCGTCGACTGCGGGCGGCGTCGCCGGTTCCTTCCACACCGCCGGGTTTGCCTCGGGGTACGATCGAAAGGGTACAATCGCCCGACGCGGGCCCCGGAGGCCGGCCAGGAACGACACAGCCGCAGACCTTTCGCGGCGAATCGGGAAAGACGGTGAGATGACGATAGAGGCGGAACCGGCGCGTCACGACGCCCGGGAAGAGCTTCGCCGCACGGTGGCGCGGATCGTGGACGACACGCCGGTGACGGACATCCACACGCACCTGTACGCCCCGCCCTTCGGCGGCCTGCTGCTGTGGGGCATCGACGAGCTGCTCACGTACCACTACCTCATCGCGGAGGCCGTGCGGGCGTCGGGGATCGCGCCCGACGCGTTCTACGGACGCGATCGGAAGGCGCAGGCGGACTTCGTCTGGCGCACCCTCTTCCTCGAGCGGTCGCCCATCAGCGAATCCTGCCGCGGCGTCCTCACGGTGTTGAAGGGCCTGGGAATGGACGTGGCGTCGCGCGACCTCGAGGCCTTTCGCGCCGCCTTCGCCGACCGCGACATCGAGGCCCATATCGACCGCGTCTTCGAGACGACGCGCCTCGAATGCGTGGTCATGACCAACGACCCTTTCGACGATACGGAGCGGCCGGTGTGGCTTCGAGAGCGGCCGGACGACCCGCGGTTCCTGGCCGCCCTGCGCATCGACCCCCTCCTCAACGGATGGAGCGA
>CAYVOE010000436.1:0-4595 GCA_964452795.1 uncultured Nitrospiraceae bacterium | reverse complement strand
ACCACGGGTGAGATTGCCGCGTCGCTCTGTCTGGGGGGCCACAAGCGGCATAGGCGGAATCAACGTAAAGCCGCCTTTCGTAAGCACTTGCACAGGGGTCCGCTCCTCGCAATGACGGGTGGGGTCATTGCGCAGGAGTGGGTTGAGCGCAGTCCTCAGAGTCCTACGACCGGTGCGGTCGATGTCAATGCCGGAACGGGCCGAGCCCATGGCTGGCCTGTATCGCTGCGTATGTATCCCCTTCGGGGAAAAGACGGGGGTGGGTGGCGATGACCCAGGGTGGCGGGCGCGTGAGGGAGCAGAACCAGGGGGAAAATTATGATTAGGTCATAGGTTGGGACGGCGCGCAGTGTATACACACCCGGGAAGTCCGGTTGGGCGGCCCAAGGGCGGATTTCCCCTTGCGGAGGTCCGGTGTGCGCTTGCCGCGCCCGATCCTAGGCCATCCCGTGCGTGAGCCAGTAATGGACCAGCACGATGAATCCCAAAGCGATTCGGTAGTAGCCGAAGGGCTGGAAGTCGCGCCGCTGGATGTAGTTCATGAACCCCGCCACCACGGAGTAGGCCACCAGGAACGACGTGAGCGACCCCACGGCCAGGAGGGTCCATTCGTCGGTGCTGAAATTGGCTCCGACCTTGCCGAGCTTGTACACGGTGGCGCCTACCATGGTGGGGATGGCCAGGAGAAACGAGAATTCGGCCGCGGCGGGTCGGCTGGCCCCGAGCAGCATGGCCCCGATGATGGTGGCGGCCGACCGGGAGGTTCCGGGGATCATGGCGAGGCACTGGAACAGCCCGATGGAAAAGGCCGCCCGGAGGCTGATGTCGTGCACCGTGAGGACCGTGGTGGCCGGTCGGCGCCGTTCCAGCGCGATCAGGATGACGCCTCCCACGACGAGGGCAACCGCCACCACCACGCTGTTGAACAGGTAATGGTCGATGATGTCGTCCAGGAAGGCCCCCAGGACCGCCGCAGGCAGGAACGCCAACAGGATCCGGCCCCAAAGGCGGAACTTGGAATTGCGCACCTCCGGACCGTCCTGGAACGGCCAGATCTCGCGCCAGAAATACACCACCACGGACAGGATGGCGGGGAGCTGAATGGCGACCATGAAGGCGTTGGTGAAATGGTCGTTGTCGCTCAGGCGGATGTGATCGTCGACGATGATCAGATGGCCGGTGCTGCTGACGGGGATGAACTCGGTGGCACCCTCGACTATCGCCAGCAGGATTGCTTTCAGGTACTCCAACTGCCCTACCTCATGTTCTTGCGGAGGGCAGTCCCTGCCCGCCCCGCGCCCGCCCCCGGAATTCAAGGCCCCATAGATTAGTACGAGGGGCCGTCCAAGGTCCAGTCTATATCGACCCGGGGCGGGACGGTCCGTACAGGCCCGGTCGATCCGCGTGAGAAAGGCGCTCGGACGCCCCTGGACGTCCATCGGCGGACGGGGGGCGTGACGGATGGATTGGACGTGAAGCGTCTGTGGGAAGGAGACTTTTGTCCCTTCCCTTCAGCCGATCGGGCGCGAATCGGAGGTCAGTATTGCGGACCGTTGAATCGGCCCGCGGTGACCTCGCTCAGCGGCCGGGGACGGGTGGTGTCGATGCCGTGGTGGGCGCGGTAATTGGCGTTGCCGCCCGAGATGCCGAGGGGCTGCATCATGATCACGGCCGGCGGTTCGCCTACCAGACGGTCGTCGATGTTGCTGAAGAGCTGGGAGATGTTGCTGAACGTCGCGCCGCCCGCGCCGCCTCCGGCCAGACCGCCACCGCCGAACCCGCCCAGGCCGCCGCCTCCGAATCCGCCGCCCAGGCCTCCGCCCAAGCCGCCTGCGCCGCCCACGCCGCCCATGTTCCCCGCCACAACCTTGGGCAGGGTGTCGGCCGCGGATGAGCGGAGGTCGTAGTATCGGGTCTCGAGGGGTTCGGCGCTTTCGGTCCGAATGCGCTGCGGCGTGCTCACCCGGATGTACCCGTCTTCGACCTTGTAGTCGAGGTTCATGGGGCGCAACACGCCTTTCAGGGCCTGACGGAGGGGGACGTTCCGGAGACGCAGGTGCGGCGTCTGCCCGTCGGTCACGGCTTCATCGGTAGGAGCGGGGACTGCCGCGCCCACGGCGGCGCTCAGGCCCGCCGCGACCTTGGGGGGCAGACCCGCCGGCGCGGATTGGCTCCGGCTGCGGTCTCGGACCTCGTTCCAGCGATTGCGGATCTCGTTGCGGGCTTCGCGGTCCGGTGTCAGATGCACGTCCTTCGCCGGCACCGAGTCCTTGCGCACGCTCAACACCTCGCCCGTATCGGGCAAGTGGATGTAGTACATCGAAGCGCCTTCCGCAATGTACACGTCGTCGTAGGACTTGCCGTCGAAGGCGATGCGGTCGGCGGCGGCGCTGGTGGCGATGGCGACGATCGCCGCCACGGCTCCCATTGGCTTTACCATGGCTGCCTCCTCGCGGGTGGGATGACTTGCGCGGGTACGTATGCCTGCTACGTACTATAGCATACCCTTCGGTCTGGTCCGCGCTTTGGCCGTCTCGGTCAAGGGCATTCCTTTTTTTTCCTGGGCAAGAGGCCCAAGCCGCATCATGTGGCCGGAGGAGCAGGGTCTCGGAGGAGGGGTGCGAGCCGGTCCCAGTAACCGAGGAGGATCCACAGGAGGAAGGGGAGCGTGAGGAAAACTTCTCCGAGGGCGGTGGGGATCTCGGGGGAGGCGGCGATGCGGGGGGCGTAGAGAAAGGCGAGGACGATGTACGCCGTGTGGCCGAGGGCGAGGACGATTGTGCCCGCGGCCACCGACAGGGCGCGGCGACGCGGTCTTAACCCCGGGGTGAGGACCATGAGCGCCACGAAGGGGGGGACGTTGAAGACCAGGGCGCCGACGTCGAGGGCCGGTTGGCGGCCGCCCACCTCGAAAGCCAGTCGGGTGCCCGTATTGAAGAGGCCCTCGGCCTCGACGGAATATCCGTCGATGGGCGCTCCGGACAGTCCCCGCAGGATCGCCGACGCGACGGCGCCCAGGGCCTTCGCGTAGGCGGGCAGCACCATGCCCCACAGGACCAGGCACAGGGGAATCAAGGCCAGGAGTCCCAGGCAGAAGAGCCCGATTCGGCTTACGGTGACGGGCTTTTCCACAAGCGCCTCCCGCGAACGATGCATTCGACCCAGACCAGCCACAGGGCCACCACGAATACGATATAGAGTCCCTGCCACACGTATTTGTGGGCGAAATCGAACCACGGGCCCGCGCCGATCCGGGCTCCGAGCATGCCGAGGCACGCCAGACGGAGGATGTTGACCCCGTAGAGCAGGGGCAGGCCCACGACCACCCCCAGCAACCGCCGACGCCACGGGGCCGGGAAGGCCGCCACGGCGGCGAGAAAGATGCTCATCGACGGGATGGCGCCGCAATCCGCCACCACACGGAACACGAACGACCGGTCGTCGTCGGCAGAGCCGCCGGACTCCGACCGGACCGCGGCTATCCGGGCCTCGAGGGCGTCGATTCGTGCCTGGGCCTTGGCAGAAGCGGCGAAAAGATCTGCGCGGGCTTCGCGCAACTCGCTCCGAAGCATGGCCAGGCGCCGCGCCTTCCCCGACCGGGCGACGTAGTGTACCCGGGGACCTTCCCCTCGGAGCCGCGCCTTTTGTCGGGCCGCTTCGCCGTGAAGGGCCGTCGCGAGTTCCGCCGACGCCTCATCCAACGCGCCTTCGATGCGCGCCATGGCCGCGGCGTTGCGCGAATGGGGATGGGCCGAGCCGAGGGCGGCGCGGAGTCGAACGGTCCGTGCGATGGCGGCGCCTTCCGCCGGAGAGGGCGACCGGGACGCCGGGGGACGGGCCGCCTTTTCGAACTGCGCCAGCCGGTCGTTCAGCCATGCGACGTAGTCGGACGACGGCGAGTCGGGCCGGGGCGGGATCGATTCGAGCCGCGCCAATCGGGTTTCCAGGGCGCGCACGCCCCGCCGTGCCGATTCTGCCCGAAAACGCCAGGTTTCCCAGGATGTCAGCGGGGTGTCGGGATCTTCCGGTCGACCCAGGGAACGCCGGATTTCGGCCTCTCGGCCGCGGTAGAGGCCCGGATCCTCGACGCGGGCCGATTCGCCGAACAGGGACAAGACGGCGGCCGTCTGCCGGGCGATGAGGAACAGGTACCGGTCCATGAAGAGACTGTCCCCGGCGTACCGATAGGCCACGAGCAGGGCCGTCGCCGTCGACAGGAACACGACGACGAACGCAACCCGCCGTCGTCGCCCCTCGGGGCGGGCCCCTCCGGTCGGCGTTTCCCCTGATGCCACGCCCTGCGCTGCCACGTACGATTCCCCCATCGGACGGCGCCCCGTCCGCCCCGTCGATTATACCCCCTCGGACGTCTGCCCGGGAAATTCCCCGGAGGGGATATATACGCAGCGCGTCGACTCGACCCACGACCCCATTGTTCCGGTATCACCGTCCGCAGGGGAAATTCCCCGAAGGGGATAGATACGCAGCGATCCAGGTCGGCCTACCACGCGATCCTCCCGGGGCTGAACGCGAACCGGCGGGAAATTCCCCGAAGGGGATACATGATTTAGCCCAGGGTCAGCGAGCGACAGCGA
>CAYVOE010000435.1:0-4598 GCA_964452795.1 uncultured Nitrospiraceae bacterium | reverse complement strand
CTCGCAATGACGGATTTTGGGTCCATACCGATATTGGTAACGATAAATACCTATATAAACTGACACCTGACACACTTCGCATCGTAGCAGTCGCGTATCCCGCCCATTCTCCCGCCGAGCCTTCGCCGTACATCCCTCCGTCGCCCGCCGGACGCGGATTCCGGCGCGAGTCCGGTCTATAATGCGGCCGCGAAAGGAGAGTTTCATGTCCGACGAACGCGACTGCATCGGTGCCATCGACCAGGGCACCACCGGGACCCGGTTCATGGTCTTCGACCGCGAAGGAAAGCCCGTGGCCTCGGCCTATCGAGAACACCGCCAGTACTATCCCCGGGCGGGGTGGGTCGAGCACGATCCCGAGGAGATATGGGCGAGTACGATCTGGGCCATGGGCCAGGCCCTTCGAGAGGCGCGCCTGTCGCCCCGTCGCCTGGCGGCCATCGGAGTGACCAACCAGCGCGAGACCGTGGTGCTCTGGGAAGCCGCCACGGGCCGTCCGGTCCACAGCGCCGTGGTCTGGCAGGACCGCCGCACGGCGGACCGCTGCGCCGAATTGGTGCGGGAAGGCGAGGCGGACTGGATCCGCGCCCGGACGGGCCTGCCCATCGACCCCTATTTCTCCGCCACGAAACTCGAGTGGCTCCTCACCGCGCAGCCGGGACTCCGTGCCCGCGCCGAACGAGGGGAAATCCGATTCGGCACCGTAGACTCGTGGCTCCTGTCGCGGCTCGTGGGGCGCCACATCACCGACCCCACCAACGCCAGCCGCACCCTGCTCTACAACCTGCACACGGGAGACTGGGACGACGACCTGCTTCGCCGCTTCGGCGTGCCCCGCGAGGTATTGCCGGAGATCCGGCCGAGCGTCGAGCGCTACGGCACGCTCGAGGCGGGACGTCACCGGGAATTGGTCGAGGCCTGGGGCGCCGGCGCGTCCGAGCTCGCCATTCCGGTCGCCGGATGCCTGGGCGACCAGCAGGCGGCCCTCTTCGGCCAGACAGGGTTCGGCCCCGGCGACACCAAGGTCACCGCCGGCACCGGGTCTTTCCTCCTGCGCCACACGGGCACCACGGCGGTCTTCAGCCGCCACGGCCTGCTCACGACCGTGGCCTGCGCCTTCCCCGACCGACCCCTCGAGTACGCGCTGGAAGGGTCCGTGTTCATCAGCGGGGCCGCCATCCAGTGGCTTCGCGACGGGCTCGGAATCATCGCGTCCGCGGCCGAGACGGAAGCCTTGGCGGAGTCGGTGCCGGATACGGGCGGCGTGTACTTCGTGCCGGCTTTCGCGGGACTGGGCGCGCCCTATTGGGACCCCTACGCCCGGGGCACCTTGGTGGGGATCACCGGCGGCACCGGCCGTGCCCACATCGTGCGAGCCGCGCTCGAGGCCATCGCCTACCAAATCCGAGGCGTGGTGGACGCCATGACCGCCGACGCCGTGGGCTGCTGCACCGCGCTGCGCATCGACGGCGGCGCCGCCCGCAACAACTTCCTGTGCCAATTCCAGGCCGACGTGCTGGGGATTCCCGTCGAGCGGCCGGTCGTCGAAGAGACCACGTCTCTGGGCGCCGCCTTCGCCGCCGGACTCGCCACGGGATTCTGGCCCGATACGACACATCTGCGCCGCCTGTGGCGCGTGGGCCGCACCTTCGAGCCCCGTCAAGGCGCCGAGGCCCGCGAAGCGCTCTACCGCGGGTGGCAGCGCGCCATCCGGGCCGCCCGAGCCGGAGCGGAAGCAGGGGAACGTGAGGGAGAGTAAAGGGTCTCGAAACGTTCAGGCCCTCGCTCGCTCCGTCCTAAAGGGGACGAGGCGGGCGAGGGCCTGTCGGTTCATCCGATTCCGGTCGATTCGATCGCCGCCGGCGCGCTTAGAACACGCCCGACAGGGCGGCGAAACTGGGGGTCACGGGGAAACGGCCCGCATAGTGGGTGAAGTCCACGTGCCCGTCCAGGTACAGAACGTTGCAGCCTTCCGGCGCGTGGTTGTAGACGTTGCCGCCGGAGGCGTTCCGGCCGATAATGTCCCACATGATGGGGAGGTTCCGTTCCGTGATGGCCAGGAAGCTCCGCTCCATGGCGGACTCGTTGACGTAGCGCACCACCCCGGTGCGAAGCCGGTAGACGGTGTCGCTGCCCGTGTTGCCAAGGCCGAGGCCGTCCAGCCCGACTTCCTTCAGGTTCGCGTCGCGGTCGAAGCGCTCGTCGTCGCGCGGATTCCGGTTGAACAGGGCCGGGAGCATATAGGTCAGCAGGGCCTGGAGCTGGCCGGGGCCCGCTTCGGCGATCTCGTCGCGCGTCTTGATCTCGTCCACGTTGTCCAGCAGGTAGCCGAAGTAGATGTAGCTGTGGTCGCCGTTGGTAATCAGGCCCGTGTATTCGCACTGGCCGTCGCCCGCGTCCCGCACCATGCGCAGCGGATTCGGTTCATGGGCGGTCGTGCTCGACGGGCACAGCAGGATCCCGGCGTCGGTCATGTAGTCGGGCGCCAGGGCCGGCATATAAGGCGAAAAGGCGGAATTATCCTGAAGGGAATTCGGGTCGCATCCCGTGGCGGCCGCGCGGTTGCCGAAGGGCTGATCGCCGTGCATCCGGGGGTAGAGCCCCTTGTTCTCTTCCGCATACATGAGGAAGATGCTGCCAAGCTGTTTGAGGTTGGCCTGGCACAGGGCGCGGGCCGAGGCCTCGCGCGAGCGGGCCATGGCCGGAATCAGCAACGACGCGAGCAGACCCAATATGGCCACTGCCACCAGCAGTTCGACGAAGGTGAATCCCCGTTTTCTCATACGCTTGTTTGCACTCCTTTTACGCAATTACCCGAGATACGGTCGTCCCCCAATCGGAGCCTGCGGTCCTGCCTGGCGTATCCCCGTGATTCCCCGCGTCTTGCGGTTGGAGCGGGCGCGCCGATAGGGTTGGATTCGATGCTCTGCCGATGATTCGGGACAGGACGCGCCGGGTAAGCTCCGGAAACCGTATCCCATATATCGGGTAAATCAGAAAAAACTTGCTAGCCTACGACCCGTTCGCCAAGAAGTCTCCGACAAACCGGTGGCGGATTCGCAACGGGATGGAACCGCGGCGTCGCTTTTCTTGTCACGAGTGGCTGCGGGTGAAACGTCCCAAAAAACCGGTGATGCCCCCATGGGACGCGTCCGCGAAAAGCGCAGTACAGAGAGGCCACTTAAGCCGAATTTCGGCCCGTCGTGAAGACTAGCCATACTCATCTAATTTTACCCGAAAGGTCTCGGAAGGTCAAATGGGATCCGGGATTTGCGGGGTTCTAACGTAGCGCCGGGGGCCCCACCGGGCAATCGGGGTTACTGGCAAACAATCGTTCAGCTTTGACAGCATCTCGGGCGACGCGGGAAGCAGGGCCGGCCGCACCGAAATGGGTTAAGCCCATGCTTTTCAGCCGTTTGTGCCTCCGTTCGGAGTCATGGCACAGGGATTGCTCCTTTTAACCTATTCCGCCCGCTTATTGTGTCCCAATTGGCGCCGAATCGGGCGGATCGAGGGGGTCTTTTGGCAGCGCCCGGTTCCGGGGGGTAACCGAGCCATCGATAAGGAGAGCCTCCGGCCATGTCGACTTCGAGAACGCCGGTTTATCGCGGCGCGCTGACGATCTTACTCCTGGCAGGGGCCCTGCCGGCGGCGGCCGGAATCATCTTCGACAACGGGTCGCCGAACCACATGGGCGCCTTCGCCTCCGACCTCGACGACGAGAACGACTTCAATCACGCCATCATGACCGCCGACAATTTCGTGCTCACGTCGCCGTCGACGCGCGTCACCGACGTCCACTGGTGGGGGTATTACGACTCGGTGGACGATATCCCGCCCATCACGGTCGACGATTTCTCCATCATCTTCTACGAAGACGACGGCGGGAATCCGGGCAACCTGGTGGCGCAGTTCGATGCGGGCATGGTGACGCGGGTCCCCGACGTGAATGACGTGTTTATGTACGAGTACGTCCTTCCCGCGGCGCTGGATCTGCAAGCGGGCACGACGTATTACGTATCCATCGTCAACAACACGGCAGGGCCTTCTCGCTGGCTGTGGAATTTCAGCGGCCCCGGCGACGGCTGGCAGCGGGATCTGCCCGGGGGAGACTGGGGGCTCGGGTTCTCCCTGAGCGACACGTCCTTCCGCCTCACGGGCAACGTCGTGCCGGAACCCGCCGGACTCTCGCTGTTGGGCATGGGCATAGCGGGAATGGCCCTCCGCCGCTGGAAGCGCCGCAACTCGTAAGACGACCCCCGGCAATCGCGTGCCGTGCCTCTCCATCGGAGCGTCGCGCTCCGTATTCCCCTTGATCCTCCGCTTCTCCTGCCTCCAAGGACTGTCCATTCTGTCCCAAGCTACTCTCCCTTCCACCGTCGTTTCACCCTCCAAGATTCCTTCCGAGGCCGAGGCTTGTCCGCATCCCCGGCCGGCGCAGGAACCCGGGTTGGCGGATCCGCTTGCATCTAACTGTTATACGTGATACAATCCCCGCGAAAGGAGAGACCCATGCCCCTCCAAAGCGAACTCGGATTGGATGTGCCCTTCCAGGACATCCGCCACGAAACGGTGCTGAGCATCGTGCGCACCGCCAG
>CAYVOE010000434.1:0-4599 GCA_964452795.1 uncultured Nitrospiraceae bacterium | reverse complement strand
CCGGTATCCCGACGTCACGCTGGTGGGCTGCAGCCCGGAGGTCATGACCCAGGTTCGCAACGGCACATGCCGGGTCCGTCCCATCGCCGGCACGCGGCCCCGGGGCGCCACGCCGGCCGACGACATGGCGCTGGAAGAGGACCTGTTGGCGGACGAGAAGGAGCGCGCCGAGCACCTCATGCTCGTCGACCTCGGCCGCAACGACGTGGGCCGGGTGAGCGTCCCCGGCTCGGTGACTCCGTCGCGGCTGATGTCCATCGAGCGGTATTCCCACGTGATGCACATCGTGAGCGAGGTGGAAGGGAAAATGAAGCCGGAAGAGGACGCCTTCACGGCCCTGCACGCCACCTTCCCCGCCGGCACGGTCAGCGGCGCGCCCAAGATCCGGGCCATGGAGATCATCGACGAGCTGGAACCGCTGCGGCGCGGTCCCTACGCGGGCGCCTGCGGCTACATCAGCTTCTCCGGCGACATGGACACCTGCATCGTCATCCGCACCATGGTCCTCAAGGACGGCGTGGCCTACGTGCAGTCGGGGGCGGGCATCGTGTACGACAGCGACCCCGACCGCGAGTATGAAGAGACCGTCAACAAGGCCAAGGCGCTGCTCCGGGCGGTGGAGTTCGCCGAGAAAGGGCTGGAATCATGATCGTTCTCATCGACAACTACGACAGCTTTACCTATAACCTCGTCCAATACCTTGGCGAGATGGAATCGGACATCCGGGTGTTCCGCAACGACGCCATCGACGTGGCGGGCATCCGGGCCCTGAAGCCGGACCGCCTGGTCATCTCGCCCGGTCCTTGCACGCCCCGGGAAGCGGGCATTTCCATCGCGGCCATCAAGGAGCTCGGCCCGGAGATCCCCACCCTCGGCGTTTGCCTGGGTCACCAGGCCATCGGCGATGCCTTCGGCGGCGAGGTGGTGCGGGCGGACCGCATCATGCACGGCAAGATCAGCGTCATGCGGCACAACGGCAACGCCTTCTTTGAGGGCGTTCCGTCGCCCTTCAAGGCGACGCGCTACCATTCGCTGATCATCCGGCGCGAAACCTGCCCCGACTGCCTCGAGATCACCGCCGAGACCGACGATATGGGCGAGATCATGGCCGTGGCGCACAAGCAGTATCCCATCTGGGGCGTCCAGTTCCATCCCGAGAGCATCCTCACCGAACACGGCAAGACGATGCTCCGGAACTTCGTGAACATGGCGGTCCCGTCCACGCCGTAGGGCGTATTCTGATTGGGGAGGCTCAGTCTTTGAAGCGGACGGAGCCTTCAGGCGCGACGACCTCGAACTCGACCCGGGCGAGCGCGCCGGCGGCGTCCATGCAGGCAAGGACGTGGCGGCCGGGGGTGAGATCGACGTAGATCGGGCGGCGGGGTTCCGACGTGCCGAGGAAAAGCTCGTCCATGTACCAATGGATGGGCGCCGCCTCGTCCCGAGAGCTGCGGAGCCGGATGCGGTCGCCTCCCGCCTCGCCGGTGAGGACGTATTCGCCTTCGTGGGCGGGAGACAGGATGCGCAGGGCCTCCTCGCGGGGGGCGTCGCGGCCGGCGTCGATGCGGGCGAGGTCCCAGCCCTTCGCGGAGCCGGGCCATCGCTCCACCACGCGGGGCATCGCCTCGTGCTCGGAGCCCGGCGCGGGGTAGTGCATGTCGCACACGCGATTGAGGTATTGCCCCTTGGGAAAGGCCTCCTGCCGGGTCTGGAAGCACCATGGCGACGCGGGAAGGCCGCTGACGGCGCAGGCCGGGGCGGTGGTGAACCGACGGGCGACGTCGGGCCAGGCGGGTCCGGCGCGGGGCGGCAGCATGCGGAACACGCGTCCCGCCAGGGGCAGGGCCGACCAGGCACCGAAGAGTTTTTGGGATCCTCGCCCGTCGTTGTTGCCCATCCAGGCGCCCACCAGGTACTGCCGGTTGAACACGAAGGCCCAGCCGTCGCGGTGCCCGCTCGACGTGCCCGTTTTCCACGCCAGGGGCGGCTTGACGCCCGCCGCCTTCACCGCGCCGCCGTCCAGCTCCGAAGGCAGGGCCTGTTCGAGCATCTGAAAGACGGCCGCGCAGGCGCCCGCCGACAGGAGCCGCTTCGGGTTTGGCGACTCCTCGTCGCGCAGGATGCGAAGGGAGCGGTGTACGCCGAGGTTCGCCAGCATCGTGTAGGCCTCCGCCAGTTCCTCCAACCGCACCTCGCAGTTTCCGAGGGTCAGGCCGAGGCCGTAGTGGTCGGCGGGCTTATTGAGCGTGGTCAGGCCGGCTCGGCGCAGCAGGGCCTGGACCTCGCGCGGACCCACGCGATCGAGCACGGTCACCGCGGGCACGTTCAACGACGCGCGCAGGGCGTCGGACGCGCTCACGAGGCCGCGGTACCGCTCGTCGAAGTTTTCGGGATTGAATCGGCCGTAGTCGAGCACCGAATCGAGGAGCATCTCCGACGGGTAGAGGCGACCCCGGTCGAGGGCGAGGGCGTAGGTGAAAGGTTTCAAGGCGGAGCCCGGCGAACGGGGCGCGCGGCAGGCGTCCACCTGACCGCCGCCGGGGGTGTCGAAGAAGTCCGCCGAGCCCAGGCGGGCCAGCACCTCTCCCGACTGTACGTCCACCACGCTGAGGGCTGCGTTGCCGATGTCCGGGCGGACGTTGCCGACGCTTCTCCGAACCAGCGATTCCGCCGCCTCTTGAATCGAGCGGTCGAGGGTGGTGACGAGCCGCTGTCCGTCTTCCAGGGAAGGTCGGAGGCGCAGGGCCAGGTGCGGCGTGAGGGCCGGGTACTCGTGATAACGCGCGCCCAGGGGTTGCCGAGCCGCCCGTTCGCGGTCCGCGCCGGTTATCCACCCCTCTTCCTCCATGCGCCGGAGTACGTAGTCGCGCCGTCGACGCGCCCGGTCGGGATGGTCCAGCGGATCGAGGAAAACGGGCGACTTGGGCAGCCCCGCCAGCAACGCCGCTTCCGCCAGGGTCAGCTCCTTGACCGGTTTGTTGAAATAGCGCCGCGATGCCGCTTCGCATCCCACGAGATTGCGGCCGTACGGGGCCAGGTTCAGGTAGGCCTCGAGAATCTCGTCCTTCGACGCGCGCCGCTCCAGGCGCAGGGCCGTTATGGCCTGGCGGGCCTTGCCCCACAGGGACCGGGCGGAGCCGTCCCGCTGCTTCACCACCTGCATGGTCAGGGTGGACGCACCGGAGACCACTTCCCTCCCGCGCAGGTTCTGGAGCGCGGCGCGCAGGACGGCCCGGACGTCGACGCCGGGGTGGCCGCGGAAGCGCTGGTCTTCGACGGCGATGGTGGCCGCCACCAGATGCGGGCTGATGTCCTCCAACCCCGCGGGGAAGCACCACTGTTCGTCGCGGTTGAGGAAGGCGTAAAGCGGTCGGCCGTGGCGGTCAAGGATCTCGGCCGATCCGCGCGGATCGAGGTACGGCGCCGGGTCGATGGGCCACAGCATTACGGTCGCGACGATGCACAGCAGCGCCCCGAGCCCCGCCAGGGTCAGCCCCAACCTCCCCCGTCCCTGTCGCAGCACTCGTCGCGTCAACGGTTCGTCATCTCCCTGTTCCTGCCGACGCACCGCACATCACAGGCGCGGGTCCACGGGCTCGCTCTCGAGGGCCAGCAGGGCGAAGACGCACTCGTGGACGCGATACAGCGGCTCGCCCTGGACGAAACGCTCGAGGGCCTCGATGCCGAGGGCGAACTCCCGCAGCGCCAGCGACCGTTTGGAAGCGAGGTGGCGGTCCCGCAGGCGTTCCATGTGCTCGGGCTCCGTGTAATCCGGACCGTAGATGATGCGCAGGTACTCCCGTCCACGGCATTTTACCGCAGGCTGGACGAGGCCGCGCCTGCCCTGCGCCACGAAGGGCAGGGGCTTCACCACCATCCCCTCTCCCCCGCGCCCGGTCAACTCTTCCCACCAAACGACCGCATCTTCGACGGCGGCCGGGTCGCCCGGCTCGACCACGCGATAGGGCGTGGCGAGGAGGAGGCCTTCGCCGCCGTCGGCCTCGATCAACCGACCGATCCGTTCGAGGTGCCACAAGTGGTCCTTGTCGGTATAGACCGCGCCTTCCCCGGCGAGGATGTGGAACGGAGCCAGCCGAAGGTCTTCCGGCGACGTCACGGTCCAGCAGTAGCGGCGATAGGCCTCGGTGAACTGCTGGATGTGTTCGAGGCGAGCCGCGTACTTCCTCACGAGGTTGTCGGCGGCGGGCGACGAAGACAGGGCGGCCACCGCCTCGGGCAGGGATGCACGGCCCGCGGCGCCCACGCTCGCGTACTGTTCGCGCAGGAGTTCCTGCGCCTTGGCCGACCACGGCATCAGTTCGGTGTCAAGACACATCCAGTCGGTGGCGAGCTCCTCCCACAATCCGGCCCGTTCCGCGGCCGCCGCCAGCCGCGCCAGGACGAATTCCTCGGTTTCGGGGTCGTCGAAGAACCGGCGGCCCGTCCGGGTGTACACGATGCCCCGGGCGGGTTCGACCACGCGGAACCGGCGTCGCGCCGTCTCTTCGTCGCGGCACAGAACCACCACCGCCCGCGACCCCATGTGCTTCTCCTCGCACACCACGCGCTCGACCCCTTCCCGCCGATAGTGGTCGAAGG
>CAYVOE010000433.1:0-4616 GCA_964452795.1 uncultured Nitrospiraceae bacterium | reverse complement strand
GCACGTGGCCGGCAAGAAGCGGGACTACGACTGGCGGATCACCGCTTTCGACCGGGCCATGGAGTCGGACATCGACGACGTGGGCATCGGGGTGCTGTTCGGACTCTACGACTGGCGGTTCGAGATTCTGGCCATGATGCAGCACATCCGCCACCTCGAGAGCCGCTTCGGCGTGGGCCCCCACACCATCAGCGTGCCCCGGCTCGAGCCCGCCCAGGGTTCCGAGATGGCGAGCCATCCGCCCCAGCCGGTTTCGGACCGGGATTTCCTGAAGATCGTGGCCATCCTGCGCCTGGCCGTGCCCTACACGGGGATCATCATGTCCACCCGGGAAAACCCGATCGTGCGGCGCGAGACCTTCGCCCTCGGCGTGTCCCAGATCTCCGCCGGCAGCCGGACCAATCCGGGCGGCTACGCGGATTCCGAAGTTTTTGAGGCCGCCCAGTTCCAGTTGGGCGATCATCGACCCCTCGACGAGGTGGTCTGCGACATTGCCCACCTGGGCTACATCCCGTCCTTCTGCACGGCCTGCTATCGCCTGGGACGGACGGGCCAGGACTTCATGGACCTGGCGAAGCCCGGCAAGATCAAGGACCACTGCGACGTCAACGCCCTGAGCACCTTCCGGGAGTACCTGATGGACTACGCGTCTCCGGCCACCCAGGTGGCGGGGGAACGACGCATTGCCAAAGTGCTCGAAGAGATGACGGCCGCGCGCCGGAAGACGGCGCGGTACCTTCTCGACGAGGTGAAGAAGGGCCATCGCGATGTATACGTGTAGACAAGGGTCGCGGGGCTCTTCCGGGTCCCTGGAAGATTCGATCTGTTCGACCGGGGGTGGGAAACGATGCTGAGAACGCCCAAATCTTTCCGACTTCACATCGGGCTCTTCGGGCGGCGGAACGTGGGGAAATCGAGCCTGCTGAACGCCATCACGCGGCAGGACGTGTCCATCGTATCCGACACGGCGGGAACCACCACGGACCCGGTGGAAAAGCCCATGGAACTGCTGCCGCTGGGACCGGTGCTGTTCATCGACACGGCGGGCATCGACGACACGGGCGCCCTGGGTGACCTGCGCGTGCGAAAGACCCGACAGGTCTTCGAGCGGACGGACCTGGGCGTGCTGGTGGCGGAGGCGGCCTCGTGGGGCGAATATGAGGAGCGCGTCCTCGAGGAGTTCGCCGCCCGGGAGATCCCCGCGGTGGTGGTGTTCAACAAGATCGACCTCGGCGAACCCGATCCGGCCCTCGTTCACCGGCTTCAGGCGCGGAAAGTGCGCACCGTGCGCACGGAGGCCGCGTCGGGGGCGGGGATCCTCGACTTCCGCGAGGCCCTGCTGAAAAGCGCGCCGGCCGAGTTCATCGAGACCCCCGTCATTTTGAGGGACCTCGTGGGCCCGGGCGAGTTCGCGGTGCTGGTGGTGCCCATCGACAAGGAGGCGCCCAAAGGCCGGCTCATCATGCCCCAGGTCCAGTCCATTCGCGACCTGCTGGACGGCGAGGCCTACTGCATGGTGGTGAAAGACACGCAATTGCGGGAGGCCCTCGACTCGTTGCGGCGGCCTCCGAAGCTGGTGGTGACCGATTCCCAGGCCTTCGAGAAGGTGGCGGCCGACACCCCGCGGGAGATCCCTCTGACGAGCTTCTCGATTCTCTTCGCCCGGTACAAGGGCGACCTGGCGGCCCAGGTGGAGGGCGCGACGGCCATCGAGCGTCTGCGGCCGGGCGACCGCGTGCTGGTGGCGGAGGCCTGCAGCCACCATCCCATCGAGGACGACATCGCGAGGGTGAAGATCCCCCGCTGGCTCATGCAGTATGTGGGAGGCGCGCTCGCGTTCCGGACGGTCCAGGGGCACGACTTCCCCGAAGACCTGTCGCCGTACAAGCTGGTGATCCACTGCGGGGCCTGCGTGACGAACCGCCGCGAGGTTCTGAGCCGCATCCTGCGCTGCCGGCAACAGGGCGTGCCCATCACAAACTATGGGCTCACCATCGCGTACAGCCTGGGCATTTTCGAGCGGGCCCTGGAGCCGTTTCCCGCCGCGCTCGAGGCCTACCGCGCGGCGGCGGGGCAGACGGTTTCATGAGCCGGAGAGGTGGCGGGAACGGGTATGAGGAACAGGAGATGAGCGAGGCGTTGCGGCCGAGTTTCCCGGAGTTGTACATGCGGTTTGCCGAGCTGGTGGCGACCCGATCCACTTGTCGACGCCTTCAGGTGGGCACGGTGATCACCACGCCCGATTTCCGCAAGGTCATCAGCATCGGCTACAACGGCAATGCTTCGGGTCTTCCCAACACCTGCGACTCCGACGAGCCGGGCAAGTGCGGCTGCCTCCATTCCGAAGAGAACGCCATCATCAACTGCGACACGCCCCGGGACACGCCGAAGATCGTGTTCGTGACCCACCTGCCCTGTCCCATGTGCGCCAAGCGCCTCATCAACCTCGGCGGCGTGAAGAAGGTGTACTACAAGGATGTTTACCGCCTGCCCGACGCCATCCACATACTGCGGATGATGGACATCGAGGTCAAGCAACTGGAGCTGAAAGACCGGCCATGAGCCCCTGCGGACTGACCCGAGAAGAAGTGCTCGGCTGGCTGCGCGAGACGGACCCGGCGCGGCTCGACGAGCTGTGGCGACGAGCCGATGCGGTGCGCAGAGAACACGTGGGCGACGCGGTGCACCTGCGGGGGCTCATCGAGATCTCGAACTACTGCGGGCGCCGGTGCGGCTACTGCGGACTCCGGTCGGAGAACCGCGGCATCGAACGGTACCGCATGTCGGCCGACGAGATCCTCGCCTGCGCGCGGGAGGCCCGGGCCCTGGGCTACGGCACGGTGGTGATGCAGGCCGGAGAAGACTTCGGCATCGAGAGGGACTGGATGGCGGAAGTGGTTCGGGCCATCAAAACGGAGACGGGGCTGGCGGTGACGCTGAGCCTGGGCGAACGCGACGACGACGAGCTGGTCGCCTGGAAAGAGGCGGGCGCCGACCGGTACCTGCTGCGCTTCGAGACGACGGACCCGGAGCTGTACGCGCTGATCCACCCCGCGCGGACGGGCCGGGGCCTGCGGTCGCGCGTCGAGATGCTGCGGACCCTGCGGGAAATGGGCTACGAGATCGGCAGCGGCGTCATGGTGGGCATCCCGGGCCAGACCTACGACACCCTGGCGACGGACCTCGAGACCTTCGCGTCCCTCGACCTCGACATGATCGGCATCGGCCCCTATCTGCCCCACCCGGACACGCCGCTGGGCCGGGGCGAATGGGTGCGGGCCGTGGCGCCGGGAGAGCAAGCGCCCAACACGGAACTCATGACGTTGAAGATGGTGGCGCTGGCGCGGCTCCATTGTCCCGAGGCCAACATCCCCAGCACCACGGCCCTGGCGACGCTCAATCAGCAAAACGGCCGGGAACTGGGATTGATGCGCGGGGCCAACGTGGTGATGCCCAACGTAACGCCGCCGGAGTACCGCGTCAAGTATGAGATCTACCCCGGCAAGGCGTGTATTCACGAGACGGCGCGCCACTGCCACGGTTGCCTGGGCGCGCGGATCCGGTCCCTGGGACGGACCGTGGGCACGGGCCCCGGCGGCCGCCGCCGCGCGCAACTGGACGCGAACAGGACTTGCCATGTCTAATATACCCCGGAGACCGATGACACCCGTTAACGCGTCGTATCGACGGGCGGTGCGCTATGGTAAGCTGGGCCAGCGTACCCGCCGCACCCGAGGAGGGCCGGGCTCGGTGAAGACCCACGGAACCGGCGGAGCCCGTCCCCTGCGGCGGGCCCACGTCGAGCGCCTGATGCATTACTACCACCTGATCCAGCCTCTGTCCGCGGAGAGCGAATCGGTGTCGAGCAGCCTCATCGCCGAGCTCCTCGAGATGGACGACACCCTGGTGCGCAAGGACCTCGCCGCCATCGGGGTGCGGGGCTGCCCGCGGGTGGGCTATGCCTGCGGCGAAGTGCTCGACGCCATCCGCAAGACCCTGGGCTTCGAAGAAGCCTACAAGGCCGTGCTGGTGGGTGCGGGCCGCCTCGGCGGCGCCATCGCGGCCTACCCCGGTTTCGGCAACTACGGACTCACGGTGGTGGCCGTGCTCGACGTGGACCCGGCCAAGGTGGGCGGGACCGTGGGCGGCCGGCCCGTCCAGCTCCTCGACGCGCTGCCGGAGGTGTTGGCGCGCCACGCCCCCAGCCTCGCCATCCTCACCGTGCCGGCGGAAGAGGCCCAGGCCGTCGCCGAGCGCCTGGTCGAGGCGGGCATCCGGGCCATCTGGAACTTCGCGCCCGTGCAGCTCGCCGTGCCGCCGGAGGTCCACGTCCGCCACGAGCACCTGTCCACCGGCTTCGCCGAACTCGCCTACCACCTGCGCCGCATGGGGTCGGGCTAGGCTCGGGCCGGCCGAGCCGGGCGGACGAACCCGGGAGGTCAGCCCGACGGGGCCGGGGCGCGGCCAGGCGTGTGGAGGCTCCTCGAAGGGGATGCATCCGCAGCGCCTCGGCCAGACAATCGACTCGACCGTTCCGGAGTCCACATCCGCCCGCAAGGTTAATTCCCCGAAGGGGATACATAAGTTAGCCCAGGGTCAGCGAGCGACAGCGAGCG
>CAYVOE010000432.1:0-4620 GCA_964452795.1 uncultured Nitrospiraceae bacterium | reverse complement strand
GGTGGCCGGACGACCTGTTCGAGACACACGGCAAGTACGATTTCTACCGGTGCGGTCCCCGATCTTATCTGGCGGTCGATCACGAAATCCCGGAGGCATACTACTGGTCCAAACCGTAGTCACACGGCGTGTCGGCGGATGACGTGAGTGCCCAATTTCCCTTTCTCAAACCCGCGTGGCATGATTTCGGGGCGCACCGGTAATATCGACGTGTGTGGGTATCGACGGCTTCAAGGGAGTTTCGCGGGTGCGATTGGGCTTTTCACTCCTGTTACTGGTCTTGACGACGGCCGGGGCGACGCGGGCCGGAGGCGACGACGGTTGCGCGTCCTGCGGCGATGCACCGTTCCCCGAGGCGGAGGCCTTCCTGGCCGCCCAGGGCCTTCCGCCCGATCAATACGACGTCCTGATGGCCTGGGACGAAGCCGCTCCGGAGGCGGAAGGCGGACTCCTGGCGGGATACCGGGTCCAACACGCCGACGGCGGCGAGCCCTTTGACCTCTATGCCGACCGCTCCGGCCGACTCCTCACCGAGGAGCAGGCCGTGCAGTTGGGGGCGAAGGCGAAGTCCTGGGACCTCGAGTCCGTCTCGGTTGAGGCCGAAGTGATGGCCGACGGCGCGGTCCGGGACCTGCCTCCGACGCCCCGGCCTCGAACCGCCGCGCTCAAGGCGGCGACCCCGGCCCTGCGCCTGCCTCCGCTGGACCTCGCCCCCGTCCTGGCGGAGGACGAGGCCGGCCTCCCGGGCGTGTCCAAGGGCGTCAAACGCATCGGCGTGTACCGCGACCTTCCCGCCCCGCTGGATGCTTCCAGCGGCCCCTGGACACCGTTACCCGACGGGTCCCGGGTATGGAAGGCGGCGATCGAATCGCCGGAAGCGGTAGGCCTGCGCCTGCGCTTCGCCCGGCTCTCCATTCCTCCCGGCGCTCATGTGATCGTCTACAACGCCGACGACCCGGCGGAGGCCTACGGTCCCTACGCGGAAATCCCTCCCGGCGACGAGGGCCTGTGGAGCGCCACCTGTTTCTCGGCCCGGGTCGCGGTCGAGTGCGTTCTCCCTCCGGGGACCGATCCGGCGGACGTCGAAGTCACAGTCGATCGCGTGGTCCACGTCTACCGCGAACTGGGGACCCTTCCCTGGGCGAAACTGGCGGGCAACTGCAACCTCGACGTGGCCTGCTACCCCGACTGGGACCCCGTGGCCCGCGCCGTATGCGGCATGGGTTCCCTCGGCCAGTCGGGGTTCCTGTGGTGCACGGGCACCCTCCTGGCCGACCAGGACCCGGCCACCGCGGTGCCGTACATACTGACGGCGAATCACTGCGTGTCGAACCCGTCCGACGCCGCCTCCCTCGAGGTGTACTGGCTGTACCAGGCGCCGGCCTGCGGCGCGGCCGCGCCCCGGCCCTGGCAGGTGCCGCGGACCTCGGCCGGCGCCGACTATCTGGCGGGGTCGCGGGCGTCGACGGGCAACGACTTCGCCCTGCTGCGCCTGCGCGCGGCGCCGCCCCCCGGCGTGGTCTATGCGGGCTGGTCGACAGCGGCCGTGTCCGACGGGGCGTCCATCGCGACCATCCACCATCCCGACGGAGACTTCAAGCGGATCAGCTTCGGCTACATCGATCAGCGCGTGCCCGGCCGGTTCCGCCTGTCGTCCTTCCTGTATTACGGCGTCTACTGGACCGACGGCGTCACCGAGCCCGGGTCTTCGGGCAGCCCCCTGCTCCGGGTCGACACGCGCCAGGTCATCGGCCAGCTCTGGGGCGGCACCTCGTCGTGCTCCCTGCCCAACGACCCCGACGCCTACGGCCGCTTCGACGAGACCTTCTCCGTGGTGCGGGCCTACCTCGGGGAGGTGCTCCAGGTCACCCGGCCCAACGGCGGCGAGCTGTTCCACCCCGGCGTCCTCGAGCGGATCGAGTGGAATCCCGGCCATTACAAAGACGACCGCATGACCGTCGAGCTGCTGCGCGGCGGCGCGGTCCACAGCGTCCTGGCGGAATCGGTCGCCAACAACGGCGCCTTCGACTGGCTCGTCCCCGCGGGGATTCCCACGGGCGACGACTACCGCATCCGCGTGCGCTCCCGGGACCGGGACGTCCAGGACGTCAGCGACGGCGATTTCGCCATCGCGCCCGAGCCGCAGTTGCAGGTGCTCGCGCCCAACGGCGGCGAGGTTTGGGCGGCGGGGTCCAACCAGCGCATTGCCTGGTCTTCCCTCGGCCTGGGCTCCCGCGAGATCTGCATCGAGCTTCTGAAAGACACCACCGTCATCGCCACCGTCGTGGACTCGACCGAGAACGACGGCGAATACTTCTGGGTCGTGCCCGGCGATCTCGCCCGGGGCGACGGCTACCGGATCCGCGTCCGCACCGTGGTGTACCCCGGCGCCTCCGACGACAGCGACGAGACGTTCTCCATCAGCACCGAACCCAGCCTCACGGTGCTCGCGCCCAACGGCGGCGAAACCCTCTATCGCGGCGTGACCACCTCCATCGAATGGATCTCCTTCGGCCTCACCGGCGCCTCCATCTCCATCGAGGTGCGCCGCGCCTCGAACCCCGACGAGACGGTGTACGAAGTGGCGTCGTCCATCGGCAACATCGGCGCCTTTCCCTGGACCGTGCCCGACACCTTCCCGTCCGGCGAGGACTACCTCATCCGGATCGCCGCGGAATCCGGGCCCGCCGACTTCAGCGATGCGCCCTTCGCGATCCAGCCTTGCGCACCGGAAGCGCCGGCGGAGGTGTCCGCTTCCGACGGAACCTACGCCGACCGGGTCCAAGTCACGTGGACGGCGGTCCCCGGGGCCACCGAATACCGCGTGTACCGCAGCCTCACGGACGATCCCGACACCGCGACGCCCGTAAGCGCCTGGATCAGCGTAACGGCCTACGCCGACGCGAGCGCGGCCGTCGCTCAGAGCGGAGGCTGTCGCGGGTCCAAGGCCGACGGAGTCGTCTACTATTACTGGGTTTTGGCCCGGAACGGCTGCTCCGAGAGTGGCTTCGGCGCCTCCGACGCGGGACACCGGGGCGGCACCCGGACCGCCGGCGGCGATGCCCTCGTGACGGTGCTGGCCTTGCTGGCCCTGGCGGCCGGACCCCGCGTCCGGCGTCGGGGCTGAGTCCGAAATACACGCTTCCGCGCGATCGCAGGCATCTGGACACGGCCCGCCGCATCCGGGGCGTCAAGGAGATCGTAGCCATGGCCGTTGTGCGACACCCGCCGGCGATGCCGTTGCCGGAACGCGACCGCTGGACCGCCGCATTGCAGCGGGTGGCGCAGCAGCCCCTCGAGTTCCGGTCCGACTTCCCTGAAACGGCCCGGCGACACGAGGCCTGGTGGGCCCACGACTGCATCGACCGGCCCCTCTTCCTGGCGGCGGCCAACCGCAATCCCGCCCGGCCCCTGACGCGGCGCCTCGAGCTGCTCCACGACCCCGACGCGTGGATGGAGGCCAAGCTCGCCGATGTGACCCAGCAGCACCGCGTGGGCGACGCCCTGCCCCACGTGCGGGTCGACCTGGGCCCGGTCAGCATGGGCGCCCTCCTGGGCGCGGAGGTGGGCATCGGCTCCGATACCATGTGGACCCATGCCCTCATCGACGACGACTGGTCCAACGCGCCCCCGTGGCGGATCGACGACGACAACCCCTGGTGGCGGACGCTTCGGACGTTGACGGAACGCGCCGCACAAGAATCGCCCGGCCGGTTCCTCGTATGCACGCCGGACCTGGGCGGCGCGGGCGATGTGCTTCTGAACCTGCGCGGATGCTCGGCGTTGTGCATGGACGCGGCGGCGAATCCCGAGCCCATCCGAGCCGCCGTGGAGGCCCTCTACGGCGTGTGGCATCGGGCCTTCACCGAGCTGTACCGCATCGCGGTCGGAGAGCGCGGCGCGGGCCTGATTCACTGGCTCACGCTGTGGTCGGACCGCCCCTACGTGATACCGGCCTGCGACTTCAATTTCATGATCGGGCCCCGGGAGTTCCAGGACCTCTTCCTGCCCGACATCGCCCGCCAATGCGCCACCGTGGGCCGGGCCGTGTTTCACCTCGACGGGCCCGGAGCCGCCCGCCACATCGACGCCCTCCTCGAGGTGCCCGAGCTGAACATCCAGTTCACCCCCGGCGCCGGTACGCCGTCGACCCGGCCTTGGGTGGACATGTTCCGCAAGATCCAGGACCGCGGCCGGTCGCTCCTGGTGATCTGCCCGGCCGAAGAGGTGCTCGAACTGTGCAAGGCCCTGCGTCCCGAAGGCCTCGCCCTGTTCCTGGACCCGGCCCCGCCGCCGGAAGACCTCGACCGCCTGTTCGACGCCTTTCAACGACGCTACGGAGACAAATAAGAAGGGCCGCCCCATCGGCCGGCCCGCAACGGAGGTTTTCCTGCCATGCCCATCGCCGATTTCGGCTTGAACGACCGTGTAGCCGTCGTGACCGGCGCCAGCCGGGGGATCGGCGAAGCCGTGGCCCGAGGTCTTGCGGAACAAGGCGCGTCGGTGGTGTTGGTGTCGCGCAACGCCGAGCCCCTCGAGGAGGTCGCCCGATCCATCCGCGACCGGGGCGGCCGTGCCTGGGCCCGTCCCGCCCACACGGGCCGACCCGACGACATCGCC
>CAYVOE010000431.1:0-4637 GCA_964452795.1 uncultured Nitrospiraceae bacterium | reverse complement strand
TCACGAGGGATTTCAGGTCGAACCGGCCCGCCTCGACGCAGTTGATGAGCTTTTCCCAGATACCGGGGCTCGAGTGGCTCCCCACTACGGTAATTTCCTTGTCGGCGATGTGGTCGGGATCGATTTCCGCCCGCTGACCGCCGGCGAGGCCCACGATGACGACCGTTCCGAGGGCGCCCACGGAGTTCAGCGCCAGATCCAGCGTCTTCGCCGTGCCCGCGCTCGCCATCACCACCGCATCCAGGCCCGCTCCCTTCGTCAGGTCCTTGACCGCCTGCACGGCGTCCACCTTGCTGCCGTTGATGCCGTCGGTGGCCCCCAGCTTCTTCGCGATCTCGATGCGGTCGTCGCGGAGCTCGAAGATCACCGACTTGGCCGCGCCCAGCAGGTGGAGCGTCATGAGCGCCCCCAGACCGATGGCGCCGCCGCCGATAACGCCGACGTTCTTCCCGAAGAGGTTGCCGCACTTCAACGCCGCCGCGGCTCCCACCGCCACCGGCTCAATCAGCGCCCCTTCGATCAGTTCAATGTTGTCCGGAAGGCGAAACACCGCCTTGGCCGGGATGCTCACGTATTCGGCCATGCCGCCGTTCGAGTAGGCCAGACGGCTCTTGCACAGCGCGTAGTTGCCGGCTTTGCAGTGGCCGCACATGCCGCAACCGATGGTGCATTCCGGCACCACCCGGTCGCCCGGCTTGAGGTGCGTCACCCCTTCGCCGACCTCTTCCACGACCCCCGAGAGCTCGTGGCCGGGGAATTTGGGGTACTTGTCGCGGCCCCACACGTTCAGACCCCGAAAATCCATGAGGTCGGTGCCGCAGATGCCGCAATAGTGCGTTTTGATCAGCACCGAACCGGGACCGGGCTTGGGCCGTTCCGCCAGCTGAACTTCCACCTTCCCGGGGGCCGTGAGGACCAACTGCTTCATCTGCGCCATATTGAACGGTCTCCTTTGAAAAGTTGCCGGGTCGGTCGCCCTTGTTCGGGTGCGCCCGCCGGCTTCGGGCGGCATCTCACTCGACCCAATTAACAGGGTCGATACAGTAACACGTTTCGCCGGCCCATTGCAAGTCAAGCGCCGTGTATTCCGGGCGGAGGCGGGTCGGCTCCGTACACACCGTAGCGGCCGGGGGCGAGGATGCCGTTGGGGTCGAGGGCGGCCTTGATCCGGTTGGCGACGCCCCGGAAATCGGGGTCGCAGTCGAGGATTTGGGTTCGGGGGGCCTGGGTGCGGTATTGCTGGTAGCCGGCGGCGAGCGTGTGCCGGCACAGGTCTTCGTAGAGGTCGAGGGCGCGCCGGGTCTCGTCGGGGTCGTCGCGTCGGTAGAAGATCGACATGAGGGTCACGACGGAACGGGGATTCACGACGAGGAGCACGAGGTAGAAGTCGAATTCGCAGCGTCGGAACAGGGGTTCGGCGAGGGTTCGAATCCGCGTGACGTCTTCGCCGGTGAGGGGCGCCACCGGTGCGCACCAGATCAGCCCGCACCGGTCCCGCGCGGGATCCACGTCCGTTGCGGGTTCGGCGCCGGATTTGTAGTAGGCCTGCCGCAGGAAGTGTTCTGTGGGGCGGCCCTGGAGTAGCCCGTGAATGGGGGAGAGGCCCTCGAGGATTTCCGGGGAGACGCCGAGCACCCGGCGCAGGAGAAAGCGGCCGGGCCTGCTCCGGACACGCGTCAGCCGCTGGTATCGCGCCATGGCGCGGTCGCCCAGGAAGTCCAGCCGACCCAGACCCGAAAGGTGCTTTCGCAGCAGGGACGCCTTGGCACGTACGTCGCCGCGGCTCCCGTACAGGCCCGTCGCGAAGGTCCACGGGGCGAGGCCGTAGCGCCGGCAGACGGCGGCGCGCGCGGTGTCGTCGAGACCGCTTTTTCCCTGCAGGAACGCGGCCGGATTGTCACAGCACATGGTGAACGCGGCGATGTCGTTCATCAGATGCACGGGCGCCTGCAGCACGTTGCTCAACGCCAGGCCGCGAAGGGTGTCCACGAGTTGGGGGAGGTCCTCGTCACGGCGCAGGGTGAACAGGACGGAGCGGAAGTCTTTCGGCCGGGGCATGAGCCACACGCCGGCCCGGACCACGACTCCGTAGTTCGACTGGGCGAAAAGGCCTTCGAGACCCGGTCCGGTGCCCCACTTGTAGGTGTGGCGGGTGCGAAGGTTCTCGGGTCCGCCGCCGGTGCGCATCGTCCGCCCGTCCGGGAACACCACGTCGAGTCCGCAGAGATTGCCGAAGTGGTCGCCGTAGGGCGTGAGGCCGATGCCTTTTTCGAGGGCGTTTCCGATGACGCTGCCGTGGGGCGTGCCGTCGGTGCAATCGCACCAGAGGGGTATGTCACGGTCCTTGAGATAGTCGTTGAGCTGCCGGTACGTCACCCCCGGTTCGAGCACGGCGTAGGCGAGATCCGGGTTCACCTCCTCGATCCGGTTCATCCGCTCCAGGACCATCACGACGGCTCCGTCTTCCGCGGGGGTGGCCGTTCCGTAGCCCCAGTTCCGGCCCCGGCTGCAGGTCCAGAGGGGCACCTTGTGCCGGTTGGCCGCCAGCAACACCTGCCGCACTTCGTCGGCCGAAGCGGGATAGACGTAGGCCACGGGACGGCGAGGCCGGGGGATGAGCGTCCGCGCCCTCGGTTCCACGTCCTCTTCCCGGAAAAGGACGTAGGAGTCCCCCAGGATGGCGCGCAACTCGGCCAGGAACGGCGCGAGCGGGGGAGGGCTCCCCGAAGCGCCGGCGGAGAGGGGCGATTGCGTGGCCATGGATCGGAGCCTCCTCCGAGGGCCGCAGATCGCCGGCCGCTCTTCACAGGTCGCTTGTCACAAGCGCTATGTCGTCGAAGGCAGCTCGTATCCCGCGCGGCGCGGACGCGACAGCAGGGCGTTGCCTTCGTCGCAGTCGATGAAGCGTTCGTTCTCGGGATCCCACCGAAGGGTTTCCCCGACCCGGTTGAGATCGCGGGCGATGTTCACCAGGTAGCACAAGGTGGTGCTGCGCTGGCCGTACTCGATGTCGGCGGTGCACCGGCCCCGGGTCTTGATGCACTCGATCCAGTTCTCGATGTGAGGCTGGGTTTCAAGGACGTCGAGCGGCGCGGGACGGTCTTCCGATTCGACGAGTTCCCGCGGTTCCGCCCAGATCCGGTCGCGGTTGACCTCGATGTAGCCCTTCTCGCCCACGAAGCGGCAGCCGAGGCCGGGGCTGCGGTCGGCGTCGAGGTGGAGGAGCAGCTCGGTGCCGCTGGAATACTTCATGCGCACCTTCGCGCGCGTCCCGACGAGGTTCTTCACCATGGGGTAATAGGCCTGGCCGGTTTCGTCCTCTCCCGGCTGGCGATCGTCGAAGGCGCCGGCGGGCTCTTCACGGAGCGGCTCCTCGAGCACCACTTCGACGGGGCCGGTCTCGTCGGTGCCGAGGCCCCGCTGGATCTGATCGTAGCTGTGGGTGCCCCACCCGGTGACGCCGAAAGACATGCCTCCGCCGTCGTAGTCCCACCATTGATTCCAGCGCAGGTGCAGGTCGCGGTGGTAAGGGCGCAGCTCGACCTGGTTGGTCCACACGTCCCACCAGCCTTCGTCTCCGCCGGCGGGCAGTTCCTGCTCGGGCTGGGGCGTCCAGCGCCGCGGCGCCACGAAATTGGGCGCATACACATGGGTGACCTTCCCAAGGGCACCGTTCTTCACCAAATCGCTGGCCCAGTTGTTCAGGGGGATCGAGCGCTGCTGCGTGCCCACCTGAGTGACGCGTCCGTGCTGCCGCGCGCACCGGACCATCTCGCGGCCCTCGGCGATGGTCAGGCTCATGGGCTTCTCGATGTAGACGTCCATGCCCATGGCCATGGCCTGGCAGGTGACCCAGGCCCGGGCGTGGGTGGTGGTCTCGACCATGACGCCGTCGAGGTTCTCCTCCTCGATCATGCGCCGGAAGTCGGTGTAGGGCTTCCAGGTCTGGCCCGGCGGCTGCAACTGCATGAAATCGTCGACCCGGGGCGCGAAACAGTCGCAAATCGCCGCGATGCGGAGCTGCGGAATCCCGGCGCAGGTCTTCGCCATCTCGCGACAGCGCCCGCCCAGCCCGATGAGGCCGATGTTGACGGTGTCGTTGGCGCCCGGACCCTGAAGCCCCAGCGCCCTGGCCGAGATGAACAGCGGCGCGGCCGCAAGTCCGCTCTTAAGGAAAGCCCTTCGAGTCTGCACGGCACATTCTCCCCTGACCCGACCGCGGCGGGGGCGGGCGCTCGATGAGCCCCCGAACCCGCACCCGCCGCGGCTATGCACACATATTGGTAGACCTTGGGGCTCGGGAGTCGGAAGGCCGAGTTCCCGAGCGGTCTCGAATCACTACTCTGTCAACGTCGCCCCGTTGGGCGGAACGCCGTGCTGTCCAGCATAGCCCACGGGGCCCGTCGAAACAACGAGCGCTTCCCGCGAACGGAGCACCCGATCCTTACGGCCGCACGCGTTCCCAGCCGCCCGTCTTGGCCGACTTCAGCACGGCGTCGCAGACGTACTGAGTCTCGAGGGCGTCGCGGAAGTTCGGCCGGGCCGGCTCGCCCGTCTCGAGGCCCTTGAGGAAATCGGCCAGGGCGTTGATGAACGTGTGCTCGTAGCCGATGGTGCAGCCGGGCACCCACCAGTGC